>JAYOED010000018.1:13585-42607 GCA_038106575.1 Burkholderiales bacterium | reverse complement strand
CGCGGCGCAGAACCCGCCGTCGATGCGGTTGCGGCCTTGATGCGCTACGCCGAGACCCGTCGCCACTGGCTGGCTGACGAACCTGCACGTAAAGCCCTCAAGCTGCCGCGACTGCCGCTGCCTGCACAGGCGGGACCGGTATCTAGTCTGGAGGGGCAGGCATTGCTTGCCCAATGCGGCGTGAATACCGCGACCTCGAAGCTCGCAGCCAGTGCCGACGAAGCAATACAAGCCGCCGCGGCCCTGGGTTATCCGGTAGCCCTCAAGATTGAATCGCCCGACATCCCGCACAAGACCGAAGCGAAAGGGGTCGTGCTCAATCTGGCTGATGCCGACGCAGTAAGGGCCGCCCACGCGACGCTGATTGGCAACGCAAAACAGTACAACCCCAAGGCGCGCATCTCGGGCGTGCTGGTGCAGAAGATGGCGCAGGGGGATGTCGAACTGGTGATTGGTCTCAAGCGCGATTCGACCTTCGGTCCGGTGGTGATGGTGGGGCTGGGCGGTGTACTGATCGAGATCTTCAAGGACGTGGTGTTCCGCGCTGCACCGGTGACCGAGAGTGAGGCACTGCGCATGCTCGATGAGCTGAGGAGCGGTGCGGTGCTCAACGGGGTGCGCGGGAGGCCGCCAGTGGACAGGAAGGCGGTGGCGCGGATGATCAGTGCGGTGTCGTGCTTCGGCGCCGCAGCAGGAGAACGCCTCGCCGAACTCGACCTCAATCCGGTGCTGGCCGGAGCTCAGGGGGTCACCGCAGTCGACTGGCTGATGGTGCTGGATTAACTGGAGAACACAATGGATTTCACACTACCTGAAGAACTACGTATGCTGCGTGACACTGTCGCGCGATTTGTTCGCGAAGAGCTGCTGCCGCTGGAGCGCGACGTCATCAAACGCGAAGCCGAGCGCGGCCTCACTGACGCGCCCCTGATTGATCCTGAGATAGAAAAGGAACTTCACCGCAAAGCCAAAGAAATCGGGCTTTACGGCATTGATGCGCCTGAGGAATTCGGCGGCCAGAACCTTGGCATGCTGGCTAAGGCCGTTGTCATCGAAGAACTCAAGACCAGTATTGTTCCCTACGTATTGCCGCCGGACAGTCCAAACCTGTGGATGCTGCGCGAAACCTGCAAGGGCAGCCAGATCCAGAAATACTTGCTGCCTTATGCCAATGGTGAAAAGAAAAGTGCCATAGCTATCTCCGAACCCGGCGCCGGTTCGGATCCCGCGGGAATGAAGACACGCGCCGAGTACAAGAACGGCAAATGGATACTCAACGGGCAAAAAATCTGGATCAGCCATGCACGCCATGCCGACTTCATCATCGCCATGGCAGTCACCGACCCCACCAAAGGATCACGCGGCGGCATGACAGCCTTTCTCGTCGACAAGGGCACCAAAGGGCTGTCCATTCCATCGGTATTCAACACTATGGGCGAGCATTCGCCGTATGCCGTATTTTTCGACAACGTCGAACTTTCCGACGATCAGGTCCTGGGTGAGATCGGGAAGGGCTTTGCGCCGATGCAGAACCGCCTGGGCGTGCGGCGCATGGAAATCGCCTGTCGGGCGCTGGGATATGCACGGCGCTGCATGGATTACATGCTCAAACAGGCCAGTGAACGCAAAACGTTCGGCGCATTACTCGCCGATCGCCAGCAGGTGCAGTGGTGGCTGGCCGATAGCTGGCAGGAGATGGAAATGGTGCGCTGGATCACCTGGCGGATGGCCAGCAAGATGGACCGAGGTGATACCGACTGGCGCCGCGAAGCTGCAATGGTCAAGCTGCAGGGCAGCGAAATGATCGGCCGTATCGCCGACCGGGCCGTCCAGTTGCTGGGCGGAATGGGCGTAGCGAAGGAACTGCCGATCGAATACATCTATCGCGCCTGCCGCGTACTGCGAATTTTCGAAGGGCCCAGCGAGGTGCACCGCTGGTTCATTGCCCGTGACCTGCTGCGTAACGGTATCCCGCCCATTGAATAATCCACTTTGTCGATGCCATTGCCTCGGGCTATCAGTTAAAATATCCGATTGATTTTCTAAATCGTGAACTCACAGGATCACTCATGAATGCACCTGACAAAGCCACTGTCCCGATGACCGATCGCCTGCTGTTCGAGAAGAAGGACGGCATCGGCTGGATTACCTTCAATAACCCGGCGCGACACAATGCGGTCTCGTTCGAGATGTGGCAAGCATTGCCCGTGATTCTCAACAGCTTCGTAGTCGATCCCGAAGTGCGGGTCATCATTCTCAAGGGCGCGGGAGAAAAAGCCTTCGTAGCCGGCGCCGACATTTCCCAGTTCAAGGAAAAACGCAGCAGTGAAGATGCTGTTGCTGCCTATAACGCCGCAGCCGACCTGGCCGGAAAGACGTTGCAGGAATGCGCGAAACCAACTATTGCGATGGTTCGTGGTTACTGCATTGGCGGTGGAACGGCGATTGCGGTGAACTGTGACATCCGCATTGCTTCCGAGGACGCTAAGTTCGGTGTGCCGGCCGGAAAACTCGGCCTCGGTTACCGCTTTGCCGGTATCAAAAGGCTGACTGACGTGGTCGGTCCGCAATTCACCGCAGAAATTTTCTTCACCGCACGCCAGTTCAATGCGCAGGAAGCCTTGCAGATGAACCTGGTTAATCGCGTGGTGCCGATCGCGGAGCTTGAGCAGTACACGATCGACTACGCCAAAGTAATTGCAGGCAATGCCCCGCTGACGCTGGCATCCGTCAAGGCCTCCCTGATCGAATGTGGCAGGGACCCCGCGAAACGCGACATGGACAAGCTGCAGAAAATGGTCGATGTCTGCTACAAGAGCGAGGACTACAAGGAAGGGCAGGCGGCTTTCGCCGAAAAGCGCAAGCCGGTATTCAAGGGGCGCTAAGCGATCCCATTTTCAAATTTATACAATAAACAGGAAACACGATGGCATTAGATGCGAACCGCCCTGATCTGTGCGTCGGCGTTATCGGTACCGGCGCCATGGGGCGCGGCATAGTCCAGGTCTCCGCCGCAGGCGGCATGAATGTAGTGATGATGGACACGCGCGCTGGCGCTGCCGATGAAGCGAGGGATTTTGTTGCGAAGATGCTAGGGCGGGCGGCCGAGAAAGGCAGCATGACCCAGGCTGAGGCGGACGCCGCAGTCGCGCGCATCAAAGTGGCCCAATCCCTAGCTGATTTCAAGGACTGTCACATGGTCGTAGAGGCGATAGTCGAAAACCTCGACGCCAAGCGCGCATTGTTTGGAGATCTGGAAATCGTCGTTGACCCCGAATGCATACTCGCGACCAACACTTCTTCGCTGTCGGTCACCACGATTGCCGCAAAACTTAAAACGCCGCAGCGATTCGCCGGACTGCATTTTTTTAATCCTGTACCGCTGATGAAGCTGGTCGAAGTCATTGACGGCCTGCTGACCGAAAACTGGGTTTCTGAAGCTCTAATGGTCATCGGCAAGCGTATGACGCGCGAACCGGTGCGGTTGACCGATGCACCGGGATTCTTGGTCAACCAGGTAGGGCGCGGGTTCACGCTCGAAGCATCGCATCTGGTTTACGAGGGGATTTCGACTTTCGTCGATGTCGACCGGGTCATGCGCGACGTCGGTGGTTTCCGCATGGGCCCGTTCGAGTTGATGGAACTGACCGGGCTCGATGTAACCCAACCGGCCTCCGCGCTCATCTACAACCAGTTTTTCCAGGAGCCGCGTTACCGGCCGAACCTGATCATGCAGTCGCGCTATGAGGCCGGGGTGCTGGGACGCAAGACCAAAAAGGGGTTTTACAGTTATGACCCTGAGATGAAACCGGTTGTTCAGCCGGAACCCCCTGCACCTACAGCCAAACCCGCCAGTGTATGGATCAGCAAGGCGGATGCACAGGGTCATGAAGTTCTGTCCGCACTTTTGGGCAAGCTTGGCGCAACCGTTGAAACAGGCACCAAGCCTTCGGCGAAAGCGCTGATTCTGGTGACGCCGATCGGCAAGGATGCCACCAGCTGTGCGGTCGAGGAGGGACTGGATCCCAAACGTACTGTAGCCGTCGATACCCTGTTCCCGATGGTTAAGCGCCGCACCATCATGCCGACGCCGGTTACCGATCCTGCCATGCGCGAGGCCGCGCACGGACTGCTCGCCTCAGACGGAGTACCGGTGACAGTATGCCGCGACAGCCCCGGCTTCATCGCCCAGCGCATCGTAGCGATGATCGTCAATATCGGCTGCTCAATCGCGCAAAGCCGTACCGCTCAACCTGCCGATATCGACAAGGCCGTAACGCTGGGACTCAATTATCCAAACGGACCGTTCAAGTTCGCTGACGTGCTTGGCGTGGAACGCGTGCACCGCCTACTTGCCAACATGAACCAGATCTATGCCGATCCCCGCTATCGTCCCAACATCTGGCTGACCCGCCGTGCCAAGCTCGGCGTGTCGCTGCTGACCCCGGAACCCTGATCCAAAAGGAAAATATCATGCTCGACGCTTATCTGTTTGAAGGACTGCGCACACCGTTTGGCCGTCATGGCGGCACCCTCGCCAAAGTCCGCCCCGATGACTTGCTCGGCGGCGTCATGAAATCAGTGATGGAAAAATCGAAGTTCAAGGTCGAGCAGGTCGAAGACATCATCGTCGGTTGCGCCAACCAGGGCGGTGAGGACAGCCGTTGCGTTGCGCGTCACGCGGGACTTTCAGCAGGATTTCCGATCGAGATTCCGGGTACGGTGCTCCAGCGCAACTGCGCCAGTGGGCTTGGTGCACTTGCGCATGCCGCGCATTCGATTACCGCAGGAGAGGGTGATGTTTTTATCGTCGGCGGTGTCGAAAGCATGAGCCGCTCGCCGATCGTCATGAGCCGAGCCGAAAGCGCTTTTGACCGTGGCATCAAGATGTTTGACAGCACGATAGGTCCGCGTTTCTCGAACCCCAAACTGACCAAACAGTTCGGAGACGACCAGATGCCGCAGACAGCAGACAATCTGGCTAAGGAATACGACATCAAGCGCGAAGATGCTGACACTTTTGCTGCAGCATCGCAGCGAAAGTACTCGATAGCCAAGGGTGAAGGTTTCTTCACCGGAGAAATCGCCGCTGTTGAACTTCCGCCAACACGCAAAGGACCCGTGCTGCCGGTAACCGAGGACGAACATCCCCGTCCGGGGACCGATCTGGCGACCCTTGCCAAGATGAAGGTGCTGTACGAGGGTGGCGTCACAACCGCCGGAAATGCTTCTGGCATCAACGACGGAGCCGTCGCCCTAGTCGTGGGTTCCCGCGCGGCAGGCGAGAAGGTCGGCGTGAAACCGCTGGCACGAGTCATTGCAACCGCTTCAATGGGCGTCGCCCCGCGGATCATGGGTATCGGCCCGGTTGCTGCCTCGAAAAAAGCCCTGGCCCGTGTCGGACTGGATATTAAGGACATGGACATTATCGAAATCAACGAAGCTTTTGCCGCGCAGGTTCTTTCATGCCTGAAAGGTCTAGGAGTGGCTTTTGATGATGCTCGCGTGAATCCCAATGGCGGAGCCATCGCCGTCGGTCATCCCTTGGGTGCATCAGGAGCACGACTCGCCCTGACTGCCGCCAGACAACTGCAACGTACTGGGGGTAAATTTGCCCTGGTTTCTCTGTGTATCGGCGGCGGGCAGGGGATGGCTGTGGTTCTGGAAAGGGTATAAATCGATCGTATTGAAGCCTATCTTCGACTTTCCCTCAGATATGCGACACACTTAATACTTGTAAGAACATAATATTAAAATACTTTTTCAGAACTTCTCATAATCTTAGTTTTACCCCGGATTAATCCACATCCATACTGCGCCACAGTGAGCAGGTTTGCGATAACCATCAAACTGTGAGCGAAATGGAAACGATAACAGCCCTCAAATCTGGGGCAGCTCTATCATTACAAAAACTGGTCGAATTGTGGTCTAAGTACATACTTATGGCGCGCTTTAAATTTGTCCGTCTGCTGTGTCTGGACGCCTAGATCCTACCTTGTCCATTTAATGGGAACATGGCAGGGAGTTCATTCAAACCCCTATTGTGCAAATCGCGAAGCGCAAACTTGTATGTGCCTGTGTGCCTGTGTGCCTGTGTGCCGCGTGTCCGCATTGTTGCCGTTATCGGGAAAAACTAGGGATGGGTAAGCCTGCCAACATTCGATATCTCCCAGATATCCGAACCTTTTGTTATGTGGTTATAATTTGACATAATACACATTATACGAACATAAGGTCCCAGGCCAGGTAGCACAGAGCCATCAAAGCCAAGAAATCCGGGCTACTCCTCAACTCCCACTTTCCGCAGCATATTTTCGATTTCCTTGTGTCCTCGTTCGCGTGCAAGGTTAAACGCCGAATGACCATCTTCGGTCATGATCTTTGGATCCGCACCGTGTGCGAGAAGCAACAACAGCATGGGTAAATGACCTTCACGGGATGCCATCATCAGTGCCGTGATGCCGTTGTCAGCCGCGGCATTGACGATGGCCCCCTTGGAAATCAGCATTCTGGCGATATCCGTCCGATTACGAGCCGCCGCATAGATCAAAGGCGTCCATCCACTGTGGTTAACGGGTGCGTTTGCCTCAAGCAGCATCTGCACGATTTCGGTATGGCCCTGGATCGCAGCCAGCATCAGGGCTGACTCACCTAAAGGATTGAGAAGATTGAGCTTGGGGCGGGCAATAAGAATAGTTTTGACTATATTGGAATTGCCTTCCCGGACCGCCAGCATCAAAAGTGTTTCCCCCAGCGGACTGACCGTATCCGCGTCCATGCCCCGCCGGAACAGCTCAGTAATCGACTTTTCGTCGTTAGCTCGGATAGCCTGCAGCATGTCTTCATAGGCTCCGGCAATGGCTTGAACTGAAATCGCTGACAGCGCGATATGTAGAAATAATATTCGAATATTCATTTATCTATATGTTTAAATTGAATAATCTGTTGAAGTTTAGGGTAGTTTGACGAGCCATCTCTGGATAGGAGCACCCTCGCAGGGCAGCCACTTCCTCAGCGACATGCTTCACCCAACCCGGCTGGTTGGTTTTACCGCGAAACGGCACCGGAGCCAGGTAGGGCGAATCGGTTTCAACCAGCAAACGTTCGCCAGGAACCTTCCGGGCAACGTCCTTCAGCTCCTTGGCATTCTTGAACGTCACGATGCCCGAAAATGAAATGTAAAACCCCATGTCCAGTGCGCCCTGGGCCGTCTGCCAGCTTTCGGTAAAACAGTGCATGACACCCCCTGCCTCGGCTGCGTTTTCTTCACGCATGATGCGCAGCGTATCTTCCGCAGCCGCCCGGGTATGAATGATCAGCGGTTTACGGACTACTCGTGCTGCACGGATATGCGTGCGAAACCGCTCGCGCTGCCATTCCAGATCTCCGGTGAGACGGTAATAATCCAGTCCGGTTTCACCGATCGCCACAACGCGCGGGTGCCGGGCCAGTTCGACCAGCTCATCGACAGTGGGTTCATTCAGGTCCGGATAGTCCGGATGCACGCCGACCGAGGCATAGAGATGATCATGTTGCTCTGCCAGCGCGAGGACCTTGGGGAAATCCTCCAGAGTCACACTGACGCACAACGCGGCACTGACTTCGTTATCGCGCATGGTTGCGAATATCGCGGGCAGATCGCCTATTAGCTCGGGAAAGTCGAGGTGACAGTGTGAATCGACCAGCACGATTAGGCTGCCCTGCGCTGCGATTTGATCAAATCGGCGTAGGTCAGCAGCACGCTTTCCATGTACAGCCTAGCATTGAGCGGATGCTGAACATTGCGCTGCTCACGCACCAGTTTGCGGTGCAACCGTAGGACAGCCAGCGGCTCTACCTGTCCTGCGATCTTCTGCAGTTCACGCACCATGTCGGGATTGAATCGCGCCTCCCCGTACATGCGCAGCGCGGCGATGTCATAAGTCCATTTCTGCAGCCAGTTGATGAAACGCTCCAGCGACAATTCGCGGTGATGCTGCTCAGCAACCGCAACTGGATCAAAATCAGGTCCGGCAATATTCGCCAGAAAATCACGGCGTCCGTTCAACTCCCCGCTCTCGCTGGCCGTCAGGGCCAGCAACGGTGCACCGGAACACTGCGCCAGAGCAATTTCAGGTTTGTTCACGCCCTGCTCCGCGAGCCATTGCATGGCCACTGAGGCCTCAGGCGCGCGCAGAACCAACTGCCGGCAGCGACTGACTATGGTGCGGGGAAGACGATGCGTGCGGTGGCTGATCAGGATGAAATGAGTCTGCGCCGGCGGCTCTTCAAGATTTTTTAACAGTGCGTTGGCAGCACTGACATTCAAGGCTTCAGCCGGATTCACAAGAATCACCTTGCGGCCGCCGCGATGGCTGGCAACGTGGATGAAATCATGAAGATCACGCACCTGCTCGATGCTGATCCATGGACTCAGTTTTGTTTTTTTGCCGCCATCACCCTCTTCCGCACCGGCATCCTCTTCGCTCACCGGTGCTAAAAGCCGGAAATCGGGATGGGCATTCGTCTCCATCCAGCCGCAGGCGCTGCAGTGACCACAAGACTCTCCGGTCGGATCTGGTTTTTCGCACAGTAGTCCACGGGCCAACGCTGCGGCCAGTGCCTGTTTGCCAATGCCGCGAGGCCCTCGGATCAACAGCGCATGTGCCAGCTGGTTTTTTTGCTCCAGCAAGTCCAGAAGCTCTTCTTTAAACCAATTAAACATTAATATTCAGATATTTGAAATAACTTGTTCGAGCTCAACTTGTATTTCAGCAATCGCCCGTGAAGCGTCGATGATCTGAAAACGCCGGGGATCTTCAGCCGCCCTGCGCAGGTAGGCCTCTCGAACCCGGCTGTAAAAAGCCCGCTGCTCGCGTTCAAACCGGTCCGGAGTCCTGACCTGCCGGGTCCGCGACTTGCCAGTTCCGGGATCCACATCCAGATAAATGGTCAGATCCGGCTGCAGGTTGCCATGAACCCAGTGCTCGAGCCCGGCGATGCGTTCCCAGGCTACGCCGCTGCCCCCGGCCTGGTAGGCGTACGTTGCATCAGTAAAACGGTCACAGAGCACCCATTTTCCGGAGGCCAGTGCCGGTTCGATGACACGCACGATATGCTCATTTCGAGCCGCAAACATTAGCAGGGCTTCGGTTTCGGGGTGAATGGCTTCATGCCCGTCCAGCAACAGTCTGCGCAATGTCTCGCCCAGTGCAGTACCGCCCGGTTCACGGGATATGGTGACTTTGAGACAGCGTGCCTCAAGGCGTGTGCGCAGCCACTCGAGATGCGTTGTCTTGCCGGCGCCATCCATGCCTTCAAGGGTAATGAATTTGCCCCGGTTCATTTTCGGCCTTGCCGTTGATAGCGGGTTACGGCGCGCTCATGCTCAGCCAGAGTCCGCGAAAATTGCGATGTTCCGTCGCCGCGGGAAACAAAGTACATCGCATCACTGGTTGCGGGATTGAGGGTGGCGCGCAAGGAATCGAGTCCGGGCATGGCAATCGGTGTCGGCGGCAGTCCGCCGCGAGTATAGGTATTGTACGGCGTGTCGGTGGTGAGGTCGCGTTTGCGTATGTTGCCCTTAAAGGCATCTCCCATACCGTAAATCACCGTCGGATCCGACTGCAGTCTCATGCCGATACGCAAGCGGTTGATGAATACGGCGGCAACCAGCCCGCGTTCCTCAGGTCGCCCGGTTTCCTTTTCTACGATTGACGCCAGTATCAACGCTTCCTCGGGTGATTTCAGCGGCAGATCCGGTACGCGTTTCCCCCACTCCTGATCCAGATGTCGCTGCATCAGCCGGTAGGCGCGGCGCAGTATTACCAGGTCACTGGTGCCTTCGCTAAAATGATAGGTGTCAGGAAAAAACCGGCCCTCGGCCGAGGCCCGCTCGTTGCCGAGCCGGGACAGCAGTTCAGCCTCGCTGAGAACGGCCGTCTCGGATTTCAGCTTGGGGTGCGCCTCCAAGGCCTTACGTACTTGCTTGAAGGTCCAGCCCTCGACAAAGGTAATGGTCGTCAGCGTGACATCCCCACGGGTAATTCGCTGCAGCAGATTCAGAGGCGTAAGCGGACGGGCAAATTCGTAATTGCCCGCTTTCAGCTGGCCGGCGTCGCCGCGAAGACGCCCCAGCAGCACAAACAATTCCGGATGCTCCAGAACCCCTGCAGCAGCAAGTCGTGCCGCAACGCTTTTCAGTCCGCTTCCCGAAAGCACCTCGAACGTCACCGGCGACTGCTTCATCACCAACTCGCTGTTGGCATGGTGATACAAAGCCCCCCCGGCAATCGCAGCTGACAGAACCAGCAACAGTAAACACCATTTAACGAGCCGAATCATCCAGCCATTTCCTCACTCGCGCGGCCATCGCAAAGTCAGACCAGCGTTTTTCACCAAGCACGGCGACCGGCCAAACACCGATCAGGCTGTTGACGAGAAAAATTTCACGGGCTGCTTCCAAGCGGGCCGTGCTGATCGGCTCTGCAACACAGTTCAAGCCATGTTCTGTCGCTGCGCTGATTACGCGGTCGCGGGTAAGACCCGCTACGCCGCAACGATTCAGAACCGGGGTTACCAATCCCAGCCCTTCAACCAGAAACAGGTTGCTGCGCGTGCCTTCGATCACGTTTCCGTCAATGTCCAGCAGCAATCCTTCCGAAACCTCCGGATCTGACCACTCCGCACGTGCCAGCACGTTTTCAAGGCGGTTCAGGTGCTTGATGCCAGCGAGGCGGGGCTGTGCGGACAGGCGGATGTCGCAGTAGCGGACCTTGACGCCCGATCGCGGCCAGGATTCCGGGTATTTCGGCGGCGGAGAAGCGGACACCATGCGCCGAGTGACCGGCTGCTGCGGAATGATATAGCCGCGTCCACCGCTGCCCCTCGTAACCGAGATGCGCAGAGCACAGTCAGGAATTTCTCCGGCAATCCGGGTGAGATCACGTTGCAGGTCGGATTCCGCAGGGGGCTCAATGCCCAGCGCCCAGCAATCCGCTGCCAGTTTGCTGAACTGCAGCGGCCACTGTTCCGCCACACCGTTACGCATGGCCAAGGTGCGGAAGACGCCATCACCGTACGCCAGCCCGCGATCATCCGCAGGAACGACTGCGGACGGCAAGCCATCGACAAGGATTATTTTCATGCAGGAACCCGAAGCCGCAGCATCCGCCGCGGCAGGCGGTTCAGATTCTGCCGAACACCAGACTGCCGTTGGTGCCGCCGAATCCGAAAGAATTGGAGAGCGCGTAGTCGATCTTCATCTTGCGCGCCGTATTGGGCACGTAATCAAGATCGCACGCAGGATCCTGATTGACCAGGTTGATCGTCGGTGGCGCAACCTGGTCGCGGACTGCCAGCACCGAACACACGGCTTCGATGCCGCCAGCAGCACCGAGCAGGTGACCGGTCATGGATTTGGTCGAGCTCACTGCCAGTTTTTTGGCATGTTCGCCAAAACAGTTTTTCACTGCAACGGTTTCAGCAATGTCCCCAAGCGGAGTCGAGGTGCCGTGTGCATTGATGTAATCAATCTGACCCCCGTTCAGTTCGGCGTTGCGCAGCGCATTGCGCATGCAGCGCACGGCGCCGGCGCCGTCCTCGCAGGGGGCGGTAATGTGATGCGCGTCGGCGCTCATGCCGTAACCCTTGAGTTCACAGTAAATCCGCGCACCGCGCTTCTTCGCGTGCTCGTATTCCTCCAGCACCAGCACGCCTGCGCCCTCACCCATCACAAAACCGTCGCGATCCTTGTCCCAGGGTCTGCTGGCCGCAGCCGGATCGTCATTGCGTGAGGACAAGGCCCGTGCCGCGCAGAAACCACCAATGCCCAAAGGCGAAACCGTCGACTCAGCGCCACCCGCGATCATGATGTCCGCATCACCGTATTCAATCAGTCGCCCCGCTTCGCCGATGCTGTGATTGGCCGTGGTGCAGGCCGTCACCACCGCAATGTTCGGCCCCTGCAGACCGTGCATGATCGAGAGCTGGCCCGAGATCATGTTGATGATCGAGCCTGGAACGAAAAACGGAGAGATTTTACGGGGACCTCCCGCGAGCACTGCATCATGCGTTTCCTCGATCAGCGGCAGTCCGCCGATGCCCGATCCAATGCAAACGCCGATCATTTCCCGGTTGAGTTTGTCCAGTTCGAGACCCGCATCCTGCATCGCTCCGATACCGGCGGCGAGACCGTAATGGATGAAGGTGTCGAAGCGCCGCGCCTCTTTTGCCGGGATGTATTTGCTGGCCACAAATCCCTTGACCTCGCCGGCAATCTGCGAGGTGTAACCGGATACGTCAAAACGGGTGATCTTCGTAATGCCGGACTTGCCGGCCGTGATGTTCGCCCAGGACTCATCAATACCGATGCCGACCGGGGAGACGATCCCCAGACCGGTCACAACAACTCTGCGGGTGGTAGGACGCGGCATTTCTAACGCGAAGGAGGCCGGACTGCGCCCCCGATTATCAGGAATTGGACATGGCGAAAGGGAGATCCCCTTCCGGCAAGCTCAGGACTTGATATGTGACTTGACGTAGTCAACAGCCTGTTGCACCGTGGTGATCTTCTCGGCATCTTCATCAGGAATTTCGGTCTCGAATTCCTCTTCAAGCGCCATCACCAGTTCCACTGTATCCAGGGAGTCTGCACCCAGATCATTGACGAAGGAGGATTCGTTTTTGACGTCCCCCTCATTGACGCCTAGCTGTTCGGCAACAATTTTTTTGACGCGTTGCTCGATGTTTTCCATCTACTGTCCCCTTTCGCATTGCATGATGAACTGTGGAGTGTTTGGCAACACTGGCCGATGGCTCCACAAATGTAGATTTTACCACAAACCCGGATTAAAAAACTATTTTAAAACAATTATTTAGATAAAATTATTCGATTCACGACGCGCATTCTAACTCATATACATTCCGCCATTGATATGCAGCGTGCATCCGGTGAGATATCCCGCAGCATCGGAGGCCAGAAACACCACTGCACCGGCAACGTCTTCGACTGTTCCCAGCCGACCCAAAGGAATCTGTCCCAACAGGCCTTCGCGCTGGGCTTCGCTCAGCGCACGCGTCATGTCGGTGTCGATAAATCCAGGTGCCACGCAATTGACCGTGATGTTGCGGCTGCCGACTTCGCGCGCCAGCGCCCGCGAAAAACCCTCAACGCCGGACTTGGCTGCCGCGTAATTGGATTGTCCCGGATTGCCGGTGGCACCAATCACCGAAGTAACATTGATGATGCGACCGGTGCGCGCCCTCATCATGCCGCGCATCACCGCCTTCGACAGGCGATACACCGACTTGAGGTTGGTGGACATGATTGCATCCCACTCCTCTTCCTTCATCCGCATCAGCAGGTTGTCGCGGGTAATGCCAGCGTTGTTGATCAGCACGCCGATTTCGCCCCACTGCTTCTGGATTTCAGCCAGAACGGCATCGACCTGCGCAGCATCGTTGACATCCAGCGCATAGCCGGCACCTTTCAAGCCTGCCGCCGCCAGCTTTTGAGTAATGGCTTCAGCACCAGCGGCCGAAGTCGCGGTGCCGGCAACGGTCGCACCGGCAGCCCCAAGTGCCTGCGCAATGCCCTTGCCGATGCCTCGCGACGCACCGCTAACCAGCGCTACCTTGCCTTTCAGATCGGTCATTTCAGCGCCTCCAGTTGCTGCTGTAGTGTGGCCGCATCGGTCACCGCTCCGCCCTGCAGCCCGTCCGCAATGCGTTTGGTCAATCCAGCCAGCACCTTGCCGGGTCCGCACTCGATGACATGGGTCACGCCCATGCCGGCAAAAGCCTTGACGGTTTCCACCCAGCGCACAGGATTGCAGGCCTGGCGCGCAAGCGCGTCCCTGATCTGCGTAGGTTCGCAGACGACCGCCACATCAACGTTGTTGACCACCGAAATCTGCGGCGCCTTAAACTCGACACCCTGCATGCGTTCACGCAGCCGGTCGGCAGCCGGTTTCAGCAAAGACGAATGGAACGGTGCGCTGACCGGCAGCAGCACTGCGCGCTTGGCACCTCGGGCCCTGGCTGCGGCGGCACCGCGTTCAACTGCTGCCTTGTGACCGGCAATCACCACCTGGTTCGGTGCGTTGAAATTGACTGCTTCCACCACTTCACCCTGGGCAGTCTCGGCGCAAGCAGCACGCACCGCGTCATCGTCCAGCCCCAGAATTGCCGCCATGGCACCGGTGCCTGCGGGCACGGACTCCTGCATGGCCTGCGCACGAAAGCGCACCAGCGGCAAAGCATCGGCAAATTTGAGTACGCCTGCCGATACCAGTGCGGTGTATTCACCAAGGCTATGCCCCGCAACTACGGCCGGTGCCGGCCCGCCGGCATCCTGCCAGGCACGGTACATCGCATAGGCCGCGGTCAGCATCACCGGCTGGGTATTCACCGTTGAATTGAGTTGTTCGGCCGGGCCCTCGGCAACCAGCTGCCACAAGTCCTGCCCCAGTACCGCGGAGGCCTCGGCAAAAGTGTCACGCACGACCTTGCTGTCGGCGAACCCCTGCATCATGCCCACCGCCTGCGAACCCTGCCCCGGAAAAACCAATGCCAGTTTCATTCCTCAGTCCTTAGCTTTTTATTCCTACCACTTGACCAATACCGCCCCCCAGGTAAATCCGCCACCGACACCTTCGAGCATGACATGCTGACCGGAACGTATGCGTCCTTCGCGTACGGCTTCGTCTAGCGCCAGCGGCACCGATGCCGCGGAAGTATTGGCATGACGGTCAACGGTCGTAATCACCTTTTCCGTCGGCAGATCGAGTTTCCTGGCAGTGGCCTGGATGATGCGGATATTGGCCTGATGCGGAATCAGCCAGTCGATGTCGGACTTCTGCAAGCCAGCCGCAGCAAGAGATTCGAGTGCAACCTCCTCCAGCACCCTCACCGCAAACTTGAATACTGCCCCGCCGTCCATCTGCAACAGGGGCCGCCCACTGATCTCACCTTTGCATACCGAACCGGGAACCGAAAGGATCCCGGCATGACTGCCGTCAGCATGCAGTCGCGCGGCAAGAATTCCGGGTTCGCTGCTGCGCTCGAGTACGACGGCACCGGCGCCGTCACCGAACAGCACGCAAGTCCCACGGTCCTGCCAGTCGAGTATCCGCGAATAGACTTCAGCACCGACGACCAGGATATGTTCGTATTGCCCCGAACGCATGAACTGGTCCGCTGTCGCTAGCGCGTAGACGAATCCGCTGCACACGGCCTGAACGTCGAACGCCGGCATGCCTTTGATACCCAGTTTCGACTGCAGTATGCAGGCGGTGCTCGGAAACACCATGTCGGGCGTGGTGGTCGCGACAATGACCAGATCCAGTTGCTCTGCGGATATCCCGGCCATTTCGAGCGCACGCCGTGCCGCCAGCAGTGCCAGGTCGCTGGCCAATTGATTCTCTGCCGCGATGTGGCGCTGGCGAATCCCGGTACGCTGCTGGATCCATTCATCCGAAGTGTCGACCGAAGCCGCAAGTTCGGCGTTGGTCACTATCTTTTCCGGCAGGTAGCTGCCGGTACCGATGATGCGCGAGTAAATCCCTGTCATGCCGTTTGTGCTTTCTGTTGCTGTGATGCCGCCATGCGTTCCGAAATATGTGCAAGCACGCCGGTACGGACTTCGTCGATGGCATGCTCGATCGCGCAACCAAAGGCAAAGGTGTCGGCCGAACCGTGACTTTTGATCACCACGCCGCGCAGACCAAGCAGGCTCGCTCCGTTGTAACGCCGGTGGTCTACCCGTCGCTTGAATGCGCTGATCACCGGCATCGCCACCAAACCCAAAAGCCTGGTCAGCGGGTTGCGGCCGAACTCCTCACGCAAATAAGTACCCAGCATCTGCGCCAGTCCTTCGGAAGTTTTCAGAGCTACGTTGCCGACGAATCCGTCGCACACCACCACGTCGGTTGTGCCTTTGTAAATGTCGTCACCTTCGACATTACCGTAAAAATTAAGCCCGCTGGCACGCAGCAGCGTGGCCGCTTCCTTGACCACGTCGTTGCCCTTGATCGCCTCCTCGCCGATGTTGAGCAACCCGACGGAAGGACGGGGTTTGTGTTCGACCGAAGCCACTAGTTCGGCTCCCATGATGCCGAATTGCAACAGATGTTCTGCAGTGCAATCGACATTGGCCCCCAGATCGAGGATGTGGGTATGCCCTTTTACGGTGGGCAGCATGGTGGCAATGGCTGGACGATCGATTCCGGGCAGGGTTTTAAGCACGAAACGGGAAATCGCCATCAGCGCTCCGGTGTTGCCTGCGCTGACGCAGGCCTGTGCTACGCCGTTTTTCACCAGATCGATCGCGACTCGCATCGACGAATCTTTCTTGCCGCGCAACGCATTGGCCGGAGGTTCGTCCATTGCGACGATTTCCGAGGCGTGATGCACACGCAGACGTGGATTGTCTGCGCCATGTGCGCGTGCCAGTTCGGCGCGGATGTCATCTTCAAAGCCGACCAGAACGAATGCACACTGCGGATCGCGCGCCGCCCAATCGACAGCTGCCGGCACGGTGACCTTAACGCCATGGTCACCGCCCATGCAGTCAATGGCTACAGTCACATCCGACAGGATGGCATCCTCCTCTCTAGATCCCGGCCATATGAAATCAATGCCGGGTACCTGATGCTGCGGGCGAATTATTCGCCTTTGGCCTTGATGACCTTCTTGCCGCGATAGTAACCGTTAGGGCTGATGTGGTGGCGCAGATGCGCCTCGCCTGAAGTAGGCTCAACGGCGAGCGACGGCCGGCTCAGTCCGTCGTGGGAGCGGTGCATGCCGCGTTTCGAAGGGGACTTCTTGTTTTGCTGTACTGCCATGACTTTCTCCTGAAAATTAGCGTTTATCGGTCTGTCCGGGCTCCAGCAGTGTCGCCAGTCCAACAAACGGCGAATTCTTACTGCCTTTTCGGGCGGCCCCGCCTTCGGGGCTGCCGCATTCTTCCTGTTCATGCCATACCGAAAACGGCATGCCCAGCAGTATTTCGTCTTCCACCAGTTCCATCAGATCCAGATCGCGTCCGGCTTCGATCCATTCCGGCGACTCGGGATCATAATGATCCTGCGGCAGCGCGCCAGGATGCGCCAGCAACACCCGTGCATTCAACGACAGGTGGTAATTCATCGGCGCCAGACACCTTGCACAACGCAGTTGCAGTTCACCCGATACTTCCAGTTGCAGCATTGGCCGCTGCCTCTGGTCGCAACTGCCGTTCACCACGAAAGACACCGCGCCCGTGGTTTCGCTCAGCCGGTCGGCCAGACGGCGCATCGCGGCTATCGCGACCTCACCGTTACGCCTGCCGGCGGCCCGCGCGAAGTCGAAAGGGTCTTCGATGTAATGCACTACGGCCAGCCCAAACATAAAAACTTCGTATGATAATATTTCCAGCCTCCCCTGTCAAAAACCGTAATGCCAAAATCCCTGTCAAGCCAAGCACTTAGCTTCGGTCAGCGCTGCCGCGCAGCGACCCCGCGCCGCGGTTCAGTTGCAGTTTCAGAGACTTACCTGCAGAAATGCGTCTACGCATGAGAAAACAGCGTGAAATCGTACTGGCTTCGTCCTCCCCTTACCGCAAATCCCTGATTGCGCGGCTGAGCCTGGAATGCACTGCGGTCGCGCCGGATATCGACGAGGCTGGGCTGCCCGGTGAAACCCCGCTTCAGACCGCGCTACGGCTCGCCGAAGCCAAGGCACGACGGGTATCGCCGAAACACCCGGACGCAGTGATCATCGGTTCCGATCAGGTTGCCGTTCTCGACAGTTCCGCAATCGGCAAGCCCCATACCCATGAGGCCGCGGTCAGCCAGTTGCAGGCGATGAGCGGCCGAACAGTAGTGTTTCATACGGCGTTGTGCGTACTGGACACGCAGACTGCCGGCCTGCAGTCCACCAACGTTCCGACAAGCGTATCTTTTCGTGAACTCAGCCGCGAGCAGATCGAGCGTTATCTGCGCGCAGACCAGCCCTACGACTGTGCCGGCAGTGCCAAAATCGAATCACTGGGCATCGCATTGGTTGAAAAAGTCGAAAGCGATGATCCAAGCGCACTGATCGGACTGCCGCTGATTGCACTGGTAACGCTGCTGCGCAATGCCGGTGTGGAAATCCCGTGAGCAAAACCGGCACGTTGTATCTGCTCCCCGCCGGACTGGGTGACGGCGCGCCGCAGCTGCTGGCACCGGAAGCCCGCGCTGTCGCACACAGGCTGGAGCACTTCATCGTGGAAAAACCGAAAACCGCACGCGCGTTTCTCAAGTACGTCGGTTATCCGCGCGCGCTGGCTGCGGTCAGCATGACCACACTGGACAAGGACACGCCGCACGCGGAAATCCCGACGCTGCTGGCGCCATTGCTGTCAGGTCACGACGCCGCGATGATTTCCGAAGCCGGTTGCCCCGCGGTCGCCGATCCCGGGGCTTTGCTGGTGCGCGCAGCGCATGAGTCGGGAGTCCGCGTGGTGCCATTGACTGGCCCCTCTTCGATCCTTCTGGCGCTGATGGCCTCAGGCCTCAACGGCCAGCGCTTTGCCTTCCACGGTTACCTGCCGGTGGATGCTTCCGCGCGCGCAGCAAAATTGCGCGAACTGGAAAAGCGTTCACGACAGGACGATGCCACGCAGATTTTCATCGAGACACCCTACCGCAACGACGTGATGCTCGGTGCGCTGGTCGAGCAATGCACACCGCGAACGCTGCTTTGCGTCGCAGCTGATCTCACGCTGGCGAGCGAGCGGATCACCACCCGCACGATTGCGGACTGGCGCAAACAGTCCGCAACTCTGGGCAAACGACCCGCAGTATTCCTGCTCTACGTCCCGGCCTGAATCAGCGCACTGTCAACCCGGAAAAACCGCTGGCGCGAATTACGGTCTCGGCCGCTGCTGCCCCCAGGCGCCGCGCAAAGCGCTCGGCAAAGTTTTCCCGAAGAGAGAAATCGACAATATCTTCGGCCTTGATCACTTCACGGGCCACATACTCGATACCGCCCAAAGCGTCAGCCAACCCCAGATCGATGCTTTTCTGACCGACCCACAATAACCCCGAAAACATGTCCGGCGTTTCCTTCAGCCGCTTGCCGCGTCCCTGGCGAACCACGGAAATGAACTGCTGATGGATATCGTTGAGCATGACTTCAGCATGAGCCTTCTGCTGAAGCTGGATCGGTGAAAACGGATCGAGGAAACTCTTGTTCTCACCAGCTGCGAGCAGACGGCGCTCGACGCCGAGCTTCTCCATGGTGCCGGTGAAACCGAAACCGTCCATGAGCACGCCGATCGAACCGATGATGCTCGCCTTGTCAACGTAGATCTTGTCCGCAGCCGCGGCGATGTAATACCCGCCCGAGGCGCAGATGTCCTCTACCACCGCATACAGCGGTATTTCCGGATGCTTGCCACGCAGGCGCTTGATCTCATCGTAGATATATCCGGCCTGCACCGGGCTGCCGCCGGGACTGTTGATGCGCAGGACGATGCCCTTGGTGTTCTTGTCCTTGAACGCTTCCTGCAGACCACCCATCACCTTTTCCGCGCTCGCCTGGCTGCTTGGGCTGATGATCCCGTTGATGTCAACCAGCGCGGTGTGCTTGCCGGGCAGCGCATCGCGCTTGCCGAACCAGCCCATGCCGATCACCAGCAGTACAACCAGATAGAGCAGAAAACTCAATTTGAAAAAAACGCCCCAACGCCGCGCCGCGCGCTGTTCCTTAATGGAAGCCATCGCCAGTTTCTCCAGCACATTGCGCTCCCACTGCGGTCCGTTCCCAGGGTAATCTGACATATAAATTCCTTTAAAAACAATATGCTATAACAAATCTCATGCTTGCGCGCTATTCACACCGCGAGCAGCCAGTCACGCAACCCCTGGATGTCGTCGATCAATGCCAGCGGCTTGCAGGAAGAAAGCGCTGCGCGCGGATGCGCACCGTAAGTCACCGCGACTCCGCCCACGCCTGCGGCATTGGCCATCTCCAGGTCATGCGTGGTGTCGCCGATCATTACCGTCGTCTCGGTTTGACCGGCCAGTTCATCGATCACTGCCATCAGCATGCCCGGATCAGGTTTGGCGAACCCCTCGTCCGCGCAGCGGGTTACGTGGAAGCAGTCGCCGATGCCGGTTGCTGCCAGCGCGCGATCGAGACCGCGGCGACTCTTGCCGGTGGCTATGGCCAATAAAAAACCGGCTTCACTCAATTCCCGGATCATCTCCTTTGCGCCGCCAAACAAAGTCGTGCCGCCGTCTCGCTTCAGGAAATTCAGCCGGTAGCGATCAACAACCTTTGGATAGTCCGCCGGCGGCAGTTCCGGGAGGATGTGCTTCATCGCATCAGTCAGCCCCAGTCCGATCACATAACGCGCCTGTTTCTCGTCCGGCACCGGCAAGGCCAACTCGGCGCATGCCGCCTGCAAGGACTCGGCAATCGCTGCCGCCGAATCCATCAGCGTGCCGTCCCAGTCGAAGACCAGCAGTTCAAACAGCCTGGGCACGGCTTTTCTGTCCGGCGGCTGCTTCCAGGAACTGTTGCAGTTCCGGTGGCAGCGGCGATTCGACGGTCACTTTTTCTCCGCTCAACGGATGACGAATCGTAAGGCGATGCGCATGCAGGAACATCCGTTTCAAGCCCAGCTTCGCCAGTGTCTTGTTCAGCGTGAAGTCGCCGTACTTGTCATCGCCCAGTATCGGAAATCCAAGATGGGCCAGATGCACGCGGATCTGGTGGGTGCGTCCGGTTTTCAGTTCGGCTTCGAGCAGGCTGTACGGCCCCGCGCCACGCTGCAGCCGGAACACGGTCACCGCCTCGTCGCCGCTGCCGGCGCTGACCCGGCGTTCGCCGGAAGTCGCGACAAACTTGCGCAACGGCAGGTCAACCACCTGTTTGCGTTCACGCCATTTGCCTTTGACCAGCGCGTAATAGCGCTTGTCGGTCTCCCCGGCCTGCAGCTGACGGTGCAATTCGACCAAGGCTGCGCGTTTCTTAGCCAGCATCAGAACGCCCGAAGTTTCGCGGTCGAGCCGGTGAACCAGTTCCAGAAACGCGCCTTCCGGGCGTCCCTGGCGTAGCGCTTCGATCACGCCGAAGCTGACGCCGCTGCCACCATGGACGGCCATGCCCGCCTGCTTGTCGATGATCAGCAGGGCTTCGTCCTCGAACAGGACATCGGGCGTGAAAGCAGGTCCGGGCGCGACGGCCTTCTTCACAGCCACTCGCACCGGCGGAATCCGCACCAGATCTTCGAGCTGCAGCCGGTATTCCGGGCCTACCCGGCCGCTGTTGACCCTGACCTCCCCGCTCCTCAGGATGCGGTAGACATGGCTTTTTGGCACCCCTTTCAGCTGCCGCATCAGGTAATTGTCGATGCGTTGCCCGGCCGAATCCTCGCCAATCGTCTCCCGGGTTACGGAATCTTTACTTAACTTGTTCATTTACATATACTTCTTTCCAGCGCGTCCCATCCTGGACGTTGCGGATGCCCGGCAACGGGCACCACGGGCAAGAGCCCGTCGCGGCGAATACCGCTGCCGGAACGCGCTGCAACGGATGCCGGAATGACGCGAATGCGACGATGGCGAAGTTGCATGTCCACGGCAACAGCCGTGATTTTGATGAATACAGGGTTAAAGTCGCTCACCAAAAAAGTAGCGATACTAGACGAAATACGCGCTCAAGGCACTGACTGAATTCCCGGATTTGCGCAACGCGCAGGTCCCTGAAATACACACTGCATAACCAGGACAACGATTACGATCGGTTCGAACTGATTTAGTAAGACTGGAATTTTCCGAGTCCGCCGCCCGCGGGTGGCTGCAGTTGTGGCAATCCCGTGCAATTCCTTGAGCGCGGGAGAAGAAAATGAAACGCATGTTGTTCAATGCGACGCAGGCCGAAGAGCTGCGCGTCGCAATAGTCGATGGTCAGAAGCTCATAGATCTCGATATCGAATCCGCAGGCAAGGAACAGCGCAAAAGCAATATCTACAAGGGGATCATCACCCGCATCGAACCCAGCCTGGAGGCGGCGTTCGTTGACTACGGTCATGACCGCCACGGCTTCCTGCCCTTCAAGGAAGTCGCCCGCGCCTACTTCAAGCCCGGCATCAGCGTCAGCACCGCCCGCATCCAGGACGCGCTGAAAGAACGCCAGGAAATCATCGTCCAGGTCGACAAGGACGAACGCGGCAACAAGGGCGCCGCGCTGACCACCTACATCAGCCTTGCCGGCCGCTACCTGGTGCTGATGCCCAATAACCCGCGCGGCGGCGGTGTCTCGCGCCGTATCGAAGGCGAAGAGCGCGCCGAACTCAAGGAAACGGTCTCCCAACTCGACGTGCCGCAAGGCATGAGCGTGATTGCCCGCACCGCCGGCATCGGCCGCAGCGCCGAAGAACTCAACTGGGACCTGAACTACCTGCACCAACTGTGGTCGGCCATCGAGGGCGCCGCCAACCAGCAGAGTGGCGCGTTCCTGATCTATCAGGAATCCAGCCTGGTCATTCGCGCAATCCGCGACTACTTCCACGAGGAAATCGGCGAAATCCTGATCGACACCGAGTCGATTCATGATCAGGCTGTCCAGTTCATGAGCCACGTGATGCCCAATTACGTCAATCGCGCCAAGCTCTACCGCGACGACGTGCCGCTGTTCTCGCGCTTCCAGATCGAACATCAGATCGAATCCGCGTTCTCGCGTTCGGTCAACCTGCCATCGGGCGGCGCCATCGTCATCGACCACACCGAAGCGCTGGTCTCCATCGACGTCAACTCGGCGCGCGCAACCCGCGGCTCCGACATTGAGGAAACTGCGTTCCGCACCAATCTCGAGGCCGCCGATGAAGCGGCGCGCCAATTGCGGCTGCGCGACCTCGGAGGGCTGGTGGTCATCGACTTCATCGACATGGAATCGCAGCGCAACCAGCGCGAAGTCGAGAACCGCCTGCGCGATGCGCTGAAATATGACCGCGCCCGCGTTCAGACCGGTAAGATCTCCCGCTTCGGCCTGATGGAACTGTCGCGCCAGCGGCTGCGTGCCTCGCTCGGCGAGTCCAACCACAGCGCCTGCCCGCGCTGCCACGGCACCGGACACATCCGCGGTACCGAGTCCACCGCGCTGCACATTCTTCGCATCATTCAGGAAGAGGCGATGAAGGACAACACCGGCGCGGTTCACGCCCAGGTGCCGGTGGACGTATCGACGTTCCTTCTCAACGAGAAGCGCGTCGACCTGCAGGTGCTTGAATCGCGCCATCGTGTCAGCGTGGTGCTGATCCCTAACATCCATCTGCAGACGCCCAACTACACGGTAACTCGGCTACGCCATGACGACCTCAACCAGAGCGAACCGATGGCGCCGAGCTACGAAATGATGCAGCTGCCGTCCGAAGAGGAAAAAGACGGCGCTGAAGCCGAAGCACCGGTGCAAAAACTCGAAGCTGCGGTCAAGGGCATCACGCCGACCCGGCCCGCACCGCTGCCGCAGCAACAGGCGCCCGTTGCTCCTGCCGCCCCCGCCCAGCCTGTCGCTGCCGCGGAAGACGGCATCATTGGCAAGATCATGGGCTGGTTCCGCCGCAAGCCTGCGGCAGAACCGGGATTGGCTGTTGCTGCGGAACCCGCACGCTCTGTCAACCAGCGCCTGGCACGTGGCGGAGGCAACAGTCGTTCGCAGCGTGACGGTCGCGGTCGCGGCGGTGACCGCAATGAGCGCAGCGCACGCGGTGAACGTGGAGAGCGTGGCGAACGCGGAGACCGTAATTCACGGCGCGGCAACGAAGAGCGTCAGCAACAGCGTCGTGGCCGCGACGGCCGCGGTCAGCGCGAAGAGCGCTCGCAAGAACAACGCGAGCAACAGGCCGCGCAGCAGCGCCCTACCGCTCCAGCAGCGCCGCAGGCGGAGGTCGCGGCACCGGCCATGCTCATCGAGGGCGCACCGGCAGCCGAACAGGCCCTGGGTAATGAGGAGCGTGGCAGCGGACGTCGCCGTCGTGGTCGTCGTGGTGGCGGTGAACGTGGCGAAGGTCAGGAGCAACGTCAGGGACAGCAGCGTGCCGAGCGCGGCGATCGCGTGTGGTATCCGCGCACCCCGTTCGTGCCCCATCCAAATCAACGCAATGCGGTGCCCGGCCCCAACACCGAAGTACAGGCTGAGGAAGCGGTTCGCGAATCAGTGCAGACCACCGCGCCGATGACACCGCCGCCAGCGCCATACGTTTCCGAGCACGCGCAAATCCCTGAACGGGTTGCCGTGGTCGCGGAAGCCGCACCCTCATCTGCATACGCACCTGAACCCGTCGCCGAGCCGGTTTACTCAGCACCACCTGCTGCCCCAGAACCGATTGCCATTCCCCAGCCGCAGCCGGTCGCTCCACCCCCGGTACAACTCGACTGGTCGTCCGGGCTGCAACAGGTCGAAACCAAGGCCGCAATTGTCGCCGCCGCAGCACAGAACGCCGACGACAGCGAACCCAAGCGCGTCAAGCGAGTGCGTCCGATGATGGAGCCGGTCAGCAATGAACCGCTGCAGCAAGTGGAAACGCGGCAATAAGCCGGTCGTCTGACAACAAAAAAGAGCGCGGAGGCGCTCTTTTTTGTTTGTCCTGCTGTCACCACATTTACTGCTGTGGCGTTTCATCCGGTTGATCCGCAACCGGTAATTGCGGTGTGCCTTCTTCCGCTGGCTGCGCCTGTTCGGCCTGCTTGCGCAAACGTTTTTCTTCTTTCTTCTGCTTCTTAGCCAGTTCGCGCTGGCGCTTGGCGAATCCGTAGTTGGGTTTCATCGGGTCGCTCCTTTTTAAAAATAAAAACGGCGGCAGCGCAACCGCGCTGACGCCGTTGTGGTTGCTGCAATCAGACCGAGGCGGCTTATAGCGCTTTCTCCAGCTCCTGCCGCTGCGCGGTCATTTCGGCGGGCAGCCGTGACTTGAGCTTGCCGAACAGTTCGTCGTGATCCTTGATCTCCGCTTTCCAGGCGTCGTGATCAACATGGGTCAGTTCGTCGAAGGTCTCGCGGCTGAAGTCGTTCATGCCCTTCCACTCCATATCTTCAAAGCGCGGCATGTTGCCGATCGGGGTTTCCGCGGCGCCTGATTTACCCTCGCAACGCTCTACCACCCATTTCAGCACGCGCATGTTGTCGCCGAAGCCCGGCCACATGAATTTGCCGTTGGAATCGCGGCGGAACCAGTTGACCGCGAAGATCTTCGGCGCAACCTTGACCTTGCTGCCGACATTGAGCCAGTGCTTGAAGTAGTCGCCGAAGTGGTAACCGCAGAACGGCAGCATCGCAAACGGGTCGCGGCGCACCACGCCCACCTTGCCGACGATGGCGGCGGTGGTCTCGGAGGCCATGGTCGCGGCGAGGTAGACGCCATGCGCCCAGTCCTTGGCCTCGGTAACCAGCGGCACAGTGGTGGTGCGGCGGCCCCCGAAGAGGAAGGCGCTGATCGGCACACCGGCGGGGTTCTCCCAGTCGGCGTCCATCGAAGGAATCTGCGCGGCGTGTACGGTGAAGCGGGAGTTCGGATGCGCGGCGACACGCCCGCTTTCCGGGGTCCACGGTGGCCCGGTCCAGTCGGTGAGGTGCTTGGGCGGGGTCTTGGTGAGCCCTTCCCACCACACATCGCCATCCTCGGTCAGCGCGACGTTGGTGAAAATGGTGTTGGTCTTCAGCGCCGCGAGGCAGTTGGCATTGGTTTCGTCCGAAGTACCGGGCGCGACGCCGAAGGCGCCGTATTCCGGATTGATCGCGTAAAGGCGGCCGTCCGGGCCCGGTTTGATCCAGGCAATATCTTCGCCGATGGTGGTGACTTTCCAGCCTTCCAGCGCTTTCGGCGGGATCAGCATGGCGAGATTGGTCTTGCCGCAGGCGCTGGGGAACGCCGCGGCGATGTAGTGCTTCTTGCCGCCCGGAGGCTGGATGCCGAGGATCAGCATGTGTTCAGCAAGCCAGCCCTGTTCTTTCGCCATGATCGAGGCGATGCGCAGTGCGAAGCATTTCTTGCCCAGCAGCGCGTTGCCGCCGTAACCGCTGCCGAATGACCAGATCAGCTTCTCTTCGGGGAAATGGGTGATGAACTTGTGTTCCTTGTTGCTCGGCCACGGGATGTCACGCTCTCCCGGTTTCAGCGGCATGCCCACCGAGTGCAGGCACGGCACGAAGGTGCCATCCTTGCCCAGCACGTCGAGCACCTTGCTGCCGATGCGAGTCATGATGCGCATGCTGACCACCACGTAGGCGGAATCGGTCAGTTCGACGCCGATGTGGGCGATGTGCGAGCCCAGCGGACCCATGCTGAACGGGATCACGTACATCGTACGTCCGCGCATGCAGCCGTCGTACAACATGCTCATCGTCGCCTTCATCTCGGCGGGCTCAACCCAGTTGTTGTTGGGGCCGGCGTCTTCCTTGTTCTTGCTGCAGACGAAGGTGCGGTCTTCCATTCGGGCCACGTCATCGGGATCGGAACGGGCGAGAAAACAGCCGGGGCGTTTTTTCTGGTTGAGCCTGATCAGCGTGCCAGCGGCGACCATTTCATTGCAAAGGCGGTCGTATTCTTCCTGGGAGCCGTCGCACCAGACAATGCGGTCGGGTTTGGTCATTTGCGCGACTTCGGCGACCCACGCTTTAAGTTTCGCATGATTGACATAAGCGGGGGCGTCGTACGCCGTTGCAACTTGTGCCTTGGCGGCAGGCTGATTCATCTGATGCTCCTCATGGATGACAGTCTTGTTCTAAAAACAAAGGCAAAGTGAAACTAGCCGGTTTCACTCTGCCGAGTGATGTGGATTTTACCGGAATTCGGTCCCGGTCGCCTCATTTGAGTGTGTCTTCCGCATCGCGGAAAGTTCCGGAAAACTCAGAAAAAATTATTTCAGATCAAACAGTTGCCGCGCGATTTCGCGAACCGCAAAAGAGGATGGCAGCGCCTGTTAGCAACAGGAAAGGCACAGCGCTGTAATTCATGACTTCCCAGCCGCGCGCCGAGAACAGCCACCCCGATAAAGCCGAACTGATCGCCATGGTGATGAAGATGGCCATGTCGTTGGCGCCCTGCACTTTCGCCTTCTCCGCAGGGGTGTGGGTTTCGGTGAGTAGGGTAGTACCACCGACATACATGAAATTCCAGCCCACACCGATCAGCATCAAAGCCACCCAGAAATGTATGACATCGACACCGGCCAGGGCAATGGCCACGCAACCCAGGCTCAGCATTACGCCAGTAAAGAGGATGGCGCGCACGCCGAAACGCTTGATCAGCGATCCGGTCACAAACGACGGGGCAAACATGGCGATGACGTGCCACTGGATGACGAAAGCGGTGTCGCCAAAGCTGTGTTCGCACGATTTCATCGCCAACGGCGTCGCTGTCATCAGTAGATTCATCACCCCGTAGCCGACGGTAGCCGACAGTACCGCGACGACGAACCCTGGTTGGCGGACGATTTCAGCCAGCGGCCGGCCACTCTCCTTCTTCTCTGCTTCACTGAGGCGGGGGATGCTCATCAGCCGCTGCAGCGCCAGCGCCACCACGCAAAAACCGATCAGTGCGAGGTAGCTGCCTAGGAATTCCGCCGGTAGCAGGTCTTTGGTGAGTTTGCTGGTCTGTGGGCCGAGCATGCCGCCGACCAGACCGCCCGCCATGACCAGTGAAATTGCCTTGGTCTTGAAGTCGGTACCCACCACGTCTGCCGCGGCAAAGCGGTAATACTGCCCGGAGGCGTTGTAGATGCCCATCACCAGCGTGCCAAGACACAGCGTCCAGAAACTGTGACTCCACACCGCATAGCCGCAGATCAGCGCGCCGAGGATACCGATCAGCGTACCAAGGCTGAAGCCATTGACGCGGCCGATGCGCCGCATCAGATGCGACACCGGCAGCGTGATCAGTGCGGCGCCGACCACATAAGACGTCACCGGCAGGGTCGCCAGAGATTTGTCGGCAGCGAGTGCATAGCCGGCAAGGCCGTTGATCGCGATCAGGATCGTGTTGTTGGTAAACAGCAGCGCCTGCGTCGCGCACAGCAGCGCGACGTTTTTCTTCTCAGGGGTCAATTCAGTCTCTTGCGATCAGCGCTTCTGGAACTGCGTCTTGCCAAACATGATCTCCCGCGCCTTGTCATCAACCGGGTTGTTGTTGCCGGCATCGGCGAGCGTGGTCAGCGCCTTTACCACCGCCGGTCTTGCGTTGATGGTGTCAAACCATTTCTTGGCATTGGGGTATTGGTTCATGTCGATGCCGCGGGCATCGGCATTACGCATCCACGGAAAGATGGCCATGTCGACAATGGTGTATTCGTCACAACCTACGAATTTCGATTCTCCAAGCCGCTTGTCGAGCACATGGGTCAGCCGGTTGGCCTCGTTGGTGTAACGCTCGACGGCATATTCGATCTTGTCCTTGGCGTAGCGGCGGAAATGGTTGGCCTGACCGAACATCGGACCGACGCCGCCCATCTGCCACATCAGCCACTGCGTGCAGGTCCAGCACTGCTGCGGATCCTTGGGCAGGAACTTGGCGGATTTTTCGGCGAGATAGAGGAGGATCGCGCCGGATTCCATTAACGACAGCGGCTTGCCGCCGGGACCATCGGGATCGATCATCGCCGGAATGCGGTTGTTCGGGCTGATCCTGAGAAATTCGGGCTTGAACTGGTCACCGGTGCGGATGTTCACCGGATGCACTCGGTATGGGAGCCCGGTTTCCTCAAGCATGATGTGTATTTTATGGCCGTTCGGTGTCGGCCAGCTGTAGAGTTCAATCATTGGAGGCTCCGTGGATGTCACTTGGGAAAGCGTGGAGTATAACAACTGCTATCATCCACTACCTTCAATCGCCTTCAATGACACTAATGGCCGCCGTCCTGCTCTCCGATTGGTCACTACTCAGCTTTTCCGGTGCGGACGCACCGGCGTTTCTGCACGGCCAACTGACCTGCGATGTACTCAAGCTGAAGTCCGGTACCAGTACTTATGGCGGCTACTGCACGCCGAAGGGACGCCTCCTGGCAACCTTTCTGTTATGGG
>JAYOED010000018.1:0-13575 GCA_038106575.1 Burkholderiales bacterium | reverse complement strand
GTACTGGCCGAATCCATACGCAAGCGGCTTTCGATGTACGTGCTGCGCTCCAAAGTTAAAATTGAAGATGTTACAACACAGCAGGCTTGCATCGGCATCACCGGCGGCACGGCTGCCGACGACATTGCGGCGTTGGGTGGCTCAGTACCTGAACGAACGCACAACGTAACTTTCAATGGCATAGTCAGCATCGCTCAGTTGCCGGTAAAGCGCTATCTGGCGGTGGTGCCCCAGGCGCTTGCGCAAGTGCCGGTGGATAACGGAACCTGGGCTGCGGCGGATGTTGCCGCCGGAATCCCTTTCATCAGCACTGAAACCCAGGATGAGTTCGTGCCGCAAATGGTGAATCTCGACTTGATCGGCGGCCTCAGTTACACCAAGGGGTGTTATCCCGGACAGGAAATAGTCGCCCGTACGCATTACCTGGGGAAGCTCAAGCAACGCATGTTCCGCGCCTGCGTCAGCACTACCGCGAATGCCGGCGACAAACTCTTCAGCGCCAGCCTCGGCGATCAGGCGAGCGGGATGATTATCACAGCCGCACCAGCCGGGAGCGGCAGCGATGTGCTCGCGGTGCTGCGCATCGATGACAACGAAGCGGTTCGGCTCAATTCGCCGGATGGCGCAGCCATTGAAATCACGAACCTGCCCTACAAGGTGACCTGACATGCACTGGTCGTATTACATCTATTACAGGGTCGATGCAGAGAAAACTGCTGCCTGTGAAGCTGCCGCAGCCAACTTGTTCGCCGAAGTACGCAAGGCCACCGGTATTCAGGGCCGCCTGCTGAAAAAGCGCAGCGAGCCGCTGCTGTGGATGGAAATCTACGAAGGCGTCGGCGACGAATCACAATTCGAATGGGCACTGGCCGAAGCTGTCGCCGCCTCCGGCATCCTCGACGTATTGCAGCCCGGCAGCGGCCGTCACACTGAATGTTTCAGTTGAACGCAGCATGTGCCTGATCCTCTTCAGTTACCGCGCACACCGGAATTTCCCGCTGGTGGTTGCCGCCAACCGCGACGAGCATTTCAGACGTCCCGCGGCACCCGCAGCGTTCTGGGACGATCATCCGGACATCTACGGCGGCCGCGACCTGGAAAAAGGTGGCACCTGGATGGGTTTGCGCTGCAACGGCCGCTTTGCCGCCATCACCAATTTCCGCGCCGGACTTCCCGGTCCGACTGCGCCGCGATCCCGCGGCGAACTGGTCAGTTCATTTCTCACCGGCGGAGAAGATCCCGCAGCTTTCTTCGAAACCACTGCCCGGAACGATACGCAATACAACCCCTATAGCATGATCGCCGGCGATCTCTCCGGTATGGGTTTTCATTCGAATCAGGCAAAGAACATCACCCCGATTGTTCCGGGCGTGCATGGCCTGAGCAACCATCTGCTTGATACTCCTTGGCCAAAGGTCGTCCGTGGCATCGCCATGATAAATGCATCCCGCGAACAGGATGATCCCGATGCGATCACTGCCGGACTGTTTGAAATGCTGGCCGATCGCGGAATCGCAGCAGATCCCGCGCTGCCGGATACCGGAATTCCGCGGCAGCGTGAACGCGAACTTTCACCGGCCTTCATCACCGGAGAACATTACGGCACACGCACCTCCACCGTGCTGCTGGTGCATGCCTCCGGCGAGGTGTTTTTTCACGAAAAACGTTTTGGGCCCGCTGGAATGCCGATGGGAGAAGACGCGCGCGCCTTCCGCCTGCAGACCGCAGCCACCATCAGCGGCTGAGCGTCATCCGCCGGTGCGGTATACCGGCATCCATGAATACATCCCCTTCGGCGACGAAGCCGTGGCGCTCGTAAAACCTGAGCGCATGCGTCTGCGCATTGAGATAAGTCGCGACGTTCTGCTTTCGCGCGTGTTCCAGAAGCAACTCCAGAACTGCGCCCCCGACGCCGTACCGCCGCCATTCCGGCAGCACGGCCATGCGGCCGATCTGGCCGTCGGCCAGCAGCCGGCCGGTACCGATCGCGATGCCCTGCCCGTCATGAGCCAGCGCATGAACACAGGAAGCATCTGCATCATCCCATTCTAGCTCTTCCGGCACTTTCTGCTCGATGACAAATACGCGATAACGCAAATCCTGCAAAACAGCATGATCGGCATCCCACGACGTCAGACACACCTTGAGATTCCGGGCTTTGTTCATCGGCACAAATTATAATGTTCGCGACACCTTGTGCATCATCTGCAAAAACGCTCACATCACCCATGGCCATTTTTCATACCCTGCGCTGGACCGGTGACGCGCTGGAATTGCTAGACCAGCGGGCGCTTCCCGATCAGTGTATTTATCTGCGTTACGAACGAGCCACGGAGGTTACCGCAGCGATACGCGATCTAGTGGTGCGCGGCGCACCTGCCATCGGCTGTGCTGCAGCCTACGGTATTGCGCTTGAGGCTTCGCACTTTTCGGCTGCACCGCTCGCTGCTGACGGGTAACGACATTCCAATCGCGGAACATTCTGCGGATGAGGTGGCCGGTTACGGCAAACTGCTCTGGGCGCCGCAGGGCACGCGCATTGCCAATCCGATTTTCGATGTAACGCCTGCGGAACTGGTGACCGCGCTGTTTACCGAGGCGGGCGTCGTGCAGGCTGAACAGGCCGCAATTGCCGGGCTGTTCGCCGGCTGATCTTCCGGTCGGGTAAAAACTAGATGGTCAGTCCGCCACTGACTTCGATCACGGCGCCATTGATGTAACTGGCTTCGTCGGAAGCCAGAAACGCAAAGGTGTTGGCGATTTCCTCGGGTTGGCCGAGACGGCCCATCGGCACGCGATCTTCCAGTGCGTGTATGACTTTATCCGGGATGGAACCAAGGATGGTGGTGGCGATGAATCCGGGGCAAACCGCGTTCGCGCGTATGCCCTTGCGACCGAGTTCACGCGCCCAGGTCTTAACCATGCCGATGACGCCGAATTTGCTGGCTGCGTAATTGGTCTGTCCGAAATTGCCGTAGAGACCGACGATCGAAGAGGCGTTGAGAATCACGCCGGACTGCTGCTCGAGCATCTTGTTGACCACGGCGCGGGTGCAGTTATAGACGCCCTTCAGATTGATCTCGATCACGTTGTCGAACTGGTCTTCTGTCATGTTCTTCAACTGCGCGTCGGCGACGATGCCGGCATTGTTGACCAGGCAATCCACGCGCCCCCACTGATCGACGGTAGCCTTGACCATGGCTTCCAGCGATTTCATGTCGCGCACATCGGCAATCTGACCGATGGCTTCGCTACCGGAGGCGTGGCATTTGGCGACGGTGTCGTCGATCCATTCCTGTTTGATGTCGCAAACCATGACTTTGGCGCCTTCCCGGGCAAACTTCATCGCAGTGGCCTGACCGATGCCTCGCCCTGCTCCGGTAATAATGGTCACCTTGTCTTTGAGTCGCATGATTCGCCTTTCTGTGAGTGTGATCAGGCAATTACAGCACTTGCGCTGCACAATTTATCCCATTTTTTCGCATTGCACAATAACAATACTGAAAGGCATTAAATATATGTTTTAAAAAATAAAAATAAACTGACGGAATCAAATTGAAGGCTGAATAAAGACGTGATGCGCCGCATGCAGCAAAATGCAGCATTTTCCAGCCCGGGTTTATTCAATGATTTCGACGGCGGTTCCGGCCGGAACCTGCTCAAACAGCTCGATGACATCGGCATTGCTCATGCGGATGCACCCATGCGAGCCCTGTAATCCCATGGGAGCACCGTCGGGTGAGCCGTGGATATAGATGTAGCGGCGCATGGTGTCCACGTTGCCCAGCCGGTTGAAACCGACTTCGCAACCTGAAAGCCACAAAATCCGGGTCAAAATCCAGTCCCGGCCTGGAAATTGAGCCCCCAACTCAGGGGAATAGTGCTCACCGGTAATCCGCCGTCTGACAAAGACCGTGTTTTCAGGTTGCCCCGCACCGATCCTGGCACGAATGATATGCCGGCCCAGCGGAGTGCACTGGCTACCGTTTTTCTGCCCTGTTCCGTTGCGCGCCGATGATATCTGATATTGGCGAACAACTTTTCCTTGATTATCCAATAAATCAAGTATTTGTGATGATATTTTAATCTTGATTTTCAACTTTTGCTGCGCCGTTTTGTGAAGAAATCCTGCAACAAAGACACGGATTCTGCGGCCAGAAAACCGCCGCTGACTTCAGCATGATGATTCAGGTGGGGCTGCGCAAACAGGTCAATGGCGCTGCCGCAGGCCCCGGTTTTGGGATCCTGCGCACCGTAAATGACCCGCCGGATGCGCGCATGCATGATCGCTCCGCTGCACATGACACACGGCTCCAGCGTGACATAAAGTTCGCAATTGGGCAGCCGGTAATTGCCGGTAGTCCGCGAGGCCTCGCGTATGGCCATGATCTCCGCGTGGGCGGTCGGATCGGCACCGCTGATCGGCTGGTTGTAACCTCTGCCGATGATCTGCCCCTCTTTCACAACTACTGCCCCCACCGGCACCTCGCCGGCAGCGGAAGCCTCCACAGCCAGCCGCAGTGCTTCCTGCATGTATTCGGCGTCTGTCACCGTCGTTCAGCGCATTCCGGCCAACGCACCCGCATATTGTTCCGGCTTGAATCCGACCAACAGCTGCAGGCCGAGATCAAGCACGGGTCGTTTGATCATTGATGGCTGCTTCAGCATCAGCGCTACCGCCTTGCGTTCATTCAAGTTCTGACGGTCGACCTCAGGCAATTTGCGGAACGTGGTGCCGTTGCGATTGAGCACCGCTTCCCAACCGAGTTCAGCGCACCAATGGCGCAGGCGTTTTTCGTCGATCCCAGCACTTTTGTAATCGTGAAAAACGTATTCCACCTGATGCACATCCAGCCAGGCTCGCGCCTTCTTCATCGTGTCGCAGTTGCGAATGCCGTAGAGGATGACATTCACCTCAGCACTCTATCCACACTTGCGTCCTTAACGGCGTTCCTCCAGGGTCGCCTCCCCACTGCGCGGAACACCTGCTCTGCCCTCTGAAACGTTATTCCCACTCAATAACGAAAACATTTTTTTAGACTAAAATTGATGGCACCCAGCAAAATCCATTATCGTCAAGTATGTAACATTCTCTCATACCATGAGGTTTATTCATTGAATTAGATAAAATAACATAATTTTCTTTTCTTGCTCTTTCTTCTGCCTTGTCAGGATCACAACCTAAAACTCTTAGTTCTATTCCTAATCCTTTCTGTTTAGAATTTTTTATAATATTTATATACGGGTGAGAATCATAAGTATGATATGAATGGATACACCATCTACTTCCAAACCCTTCTATTGCTGCAAAATCAGGATCTTGGTATATAACTTTAGCATCAATAATTTTTTGTAAAAAATGTATTGAACGTTCAATGTCCTCAACTAATAAATTTATGGTTAAACCTGATAAATCCTTAGAGTATTCACTAGCAGGTTTCCAAGGATCTTTTTTTCTTAATTTCATAACTATTCCAATTTTTAGTTATTTTTAAAAGGTGAGAACTTACTCCCACTCAATAGTCGCATTCATATAAGTCCTTGATTATATGCACTTCTCTTTTTGGTTTCTAACTACTCTCTAACTGTTGATCCACTTCAACTGCTTACACTACAAAGTCTATCCTACAGCTAATCATGCACTTACAAAAAAATGCTTCAAAGGTCTAAAGCAAGCCTTAGCTTCTAAACGACTCTCTATTTGTATTCCATTAGGCTTTGGCTTAATTTATCAACATCAGATTAAAAATAAAAATGCCAATCTAAATTTTAGAGAAATTTTTATGCCTGCCCCAACAATTCCTCGCACACCAATTCCTAAATTCACCAAAATAAAACTCAACAAGGCTAATTTGTGCGCCAAAGCACTTTGGTATGGAATTAATTTTAAAACTGATGACACTAATCATGTCTTAAACCTCGTTGAAATTACGCCATTTTCTGAATATACAAATGTTGCTGAAATTCAACAAACACACGCTTAATTTCATCCACATCCCCAAGCTGTTTCTGCCCTTCATACACACTCGGTAAGTGAGACGCTTATATGCCTAAGAAAACAACACCTAACCACATAACACTACGTCAAGCACCAGATTTAGTTTCCTTTTTTACGTTTAGCAAAAAAAATCACTTTGACAGCGAGTCAAAGCTCTTCGATTCACTGGTCTCATCCATAAACGGAATCAACCCTAACTATTCCGTCCACTTAACAAGCTATCCCTACATAGCCGTACACGTATCGTTTGGTTTATTTGGTGGCTTGAGCAAAGACAAGGCAAAAATTGAGCAAGTCATACAGCAAGTGCTTGAGAGTCACTTGAAGCAGACTTAAACTAACTCAATCGCCTTACGTTTCATCGCATCATTCACGTCGATATAGACCTGCGTTGTGCTAATCGACTTATGCCTGGCCAGGCTCTGCAGCACACGCACACCAACTCCTTTTTCAGCCAAGTTAGTGATAAAAGTCCTACGTCCGCTATGGCTGCTTGCTCCACTAATGCCACAACGCCGAAACAAGTGATAAAAGTGCTGCGCAAGCGTGTTAGCCGTAAATCCCCTTGCCTTATTCTTCTGCGTGTAAAAGAGTTTGTACTGCTTGTTAGTGCAGGGATAAGCCTTTAAGTAGTCCTTCAATTCCTTGTGCAACTTATCGCTTACATACACAATTCCCCCAACACCTCCTTTTGTCTGCTCCGCAGCAAGTTTTATTTCTTTCTTTACTTCGCCACTCTCATCTACAACATCGCTGTACAGCAGTGCAGCCACTTCCCCAACACGCATGCCGCTGTAAAACAGCGTTAGCAGCATGGCTCTGTCGCGTTTAGCGTGCGTACCCAAAGAGATTTGCTCAAGCACGTGTTTGAGCTCTTTGCTTGTCAGTGTCTTTGCTTGCGTCATATTCGCTCCTAATCAAATAAAAAATGCAAAAACAGCATATGTTCTTTGATTAAAAAGGACGACCTAAAAGACACGAAGCAAATTCATCAATGATTTCAGTACATTGCGTCAAAACCAAAGATTCTGTGTATTTTCATTGGTTTTGACGGCAAATGCCCTATTTCACGCATAACAGCCTTATGCGTGCAGCGTGCGTAGCAGCTCAATTACTAAAAATAGCCCTAAAAACGCTTAAAACGCTCTACAGCGCGTCGCTGCACTGCTTTGCTATACCAGAGCAGCTGCCCAGCTTTTTGACGCTATAGACGCTTAAAAACGTCGTTTTTTGCTGAAAAAAAGCATCAAACAGATTCGCAGCATAAATAGTTATTACAAATGAGCTTACGCAGTTGGCACAGCTGCTCTTGTTTATGTGCTGCGAAGTCCGTTCGCATTGATGTGTGACGGTAAGCAAATCGAACTGCTCATTGTTCGTCTTTTTCGCACTACCCTACATGGATGCTATAAACGCACGCCCTTTGCGTGATGACGTTTGCGAAATCGTAATAGTTGAGTAAGAACGCTTACTGAAAGTGAGTGGGATACAACGCTTGTTGATACAAGTTCCCCACAAAGCAGCTAACAATGACTCCTGCACTGGTCGTTAGCTGTTTGCGTAAGGTGGCACGTAAAAGTGGATAGCAAAACCTACCTTCCCGTTTAACACGGTTGTGTATGTGTAGATGACAAGAAACTTCGGGAAATGAAAGTCATGCTAACGCTCAAAAAGAGCGTTGGTATGACCATTGCTTGGGAAATGATTGCCTAACAAAGATAGTCATTTAACAAAGCCTCACACTTTAGATAGTTAAATAGTTTAGACAGAAAAAGTTCGCAAGTGATTTGCGAAGCGAATCACGCAGCGAACGTTTGTAGTTGCGAAGCAACTGCAAACAGAACAAAGCTAAAAAGGAGAAACAGATGAACTTTAATGAGCAGCTATTCGACAAAACACGCAAAGCCATACCCAACATAACAACACGTTCAATCAGTCGCTACATGGGCAAAAGCGATGGTTATTGGTCATCAATGACATCACAGGGATCGGCAATCACCACAGATGCTTTGTTGTCTTTTGCTTCTGTGCTTGATTTCATACGCAATGAATCACCCAACAAGCAGCTCACTGAACTGATCAGCTTTGTGGAAAATGAGGTTGCACACAGAATGACCTACATCGATATGCCCAACTATCGAGTACGCAAATCCATATTGGCAGCAGTGAGCCGCATCAACTACAACGCAGCACCACTTGCGCCACTGCCAGTGCTGGTGGGGTTTTAGCCATGCTGATAAAAGAAGTCATAGAAGAACGCGACATGGTGCTTGGTGTAGGTGCGCCACCTAGCTTCGCCAAACGGATACGTGGCCTATACAAGCAGCCAACTGCAAAGATGCGTGCGGGGATCTCTGCTTTTGCACCAACGCTAACCAGTGCTATACGAAAAGCTTTGTTAAAAAGAGCATGGCAGCAATACAAGGCTGATCTCTACCACGCACATCAGACGCTATAGAACTGATATTGCTGCAGCGCTAACGCTGAGATCTTTCGCGCAGGGGTATTTTTTTATGATTATTTTTCATTTTACCCAACTATTTTCATTTTTATTAGTAGTTTTCGCTGGTGATTTAGTAGTTTTCGCAGGTGAGTAACTTTCGTTACGCTCAGCATTCTTAAGCTCTAGTTTCAACCTTGCTATTTCTGCTTTTTGTTTTTCAATTTCGAGGGCCTTTCTTTCTTCCGCAATTTTACGTCTCTCACGCTCTAGTTCTTCCTTTGCTGATTGCGCTTCCAGTTCAGCATTTCTACGGGATTCCTCCGCTTGCTTTGCCGCCTCTATAATGGATTTTTCCTTTTTAAGCCTAGCAATGTCGATTATCTTAATGGATGTAGTGTGCGCCCTGCTTTAGTCTCTACCTAGGTCCTTGCAATAGGCCTCCAGCCTTGGGGATCAGTAAATTGAGAGTCGCATTTCCAGCAAGACTCAGCATTTAAATAAATTGGCACCTCGCAGTTTGGACAACTCGCATCAGCGTCAGGCGGCGGGGCCTTTAGTTTTTTATATTCCTCTTGTAACTTTTTTCGTTCTGCTTTTAACTTTTGTTTTTCAATATCTAAATTTCTTGCGGCTTCTAGTGCTTCGGTGAGACTTGAGTACAATTTATTATCGAGCACGTATTGCTTGAGTGTTTCGTTGTGCTCTATTTTGAAGTGTTTTGTTAGATATAATTTATACGCATCGTTTCCGAGCGTTCTGTCGTTTATAGCAAAACGTTCTGGTGCAGTTTTTTCTTGCTGACCTTGATGCGGCATTGATGAGCTCATGTTGCTGACAAAGCCGAGCCCAAACATAATTACCCCTATAACAAGCGCAATTCCAGAAAGGATCAGGTAGTTGCGCCGCTCTTCCATAAGATGTAGGTTCATGATCTCGCCGAAACCCGTGCTGACAGTTACCCCCTTGTTCAGTGCGTATATCAAGCCCAAAATGGCCACGATACTTATCACTATTCCAAGCAGAACTAGTGGGCTGGTTGGCGATTCTTGTTGAGGCGGCTGCGGACTGTCCGTTGGCGGTAATTGCGGTGTCACGGAATCCATTCGCACATCTGGCATAACCTCTGCTGATTCGTTCGTTACTGGTTGCAGGGTGACATCTGTGTTCAGCACTTCGGCGCCGGGAACTGTGGCACCGCACTGCCCACAGAATCGAGCGGCTGGTGCTAGTTGAGTCCCACAGCTGCTGCAAAATTTGGCCGCCATTGTTTCCCCCTCCAGAGTGAAAGCACTAAGTTAGTTTAATAAAGATGGTTAATTGCGTTACACGATATCCCTTTTAATGACCTTTACGTAAGATTAAAATTCTGTCTTCACTCATCGTGCATGTTAGGTCATCACTTGTCGCTTTTTCATCACCACTTCTTAGTTCTTTGAATGCACTCGACGGGATTCGACAAGCTCGTGCAAGAGCCTCTCTTTTTTGCTTTGGACTCCCCCTATAAACTATGGCTTCAATATAAGTTGGAACACTGATTGCCTTATCTGCGGCCCATCCGACTGTTAAGGAGCTTACCGTAATACCGTAAAAAGTTTGATATTGTTCTCTCATGCGGTATTCAGGATGATCTAGCCCCCCTTCATCTTTCCACGCTTTGTACTTCGCACGACTCCCCGTGAATGGATCGATAGCTCTCTCGAGGGGCGTGCGATTGGCTTCTTCGATACGCTCTTGCTCTTTTATTCTTTGTTTCTCCGCAAATTTCGCGGCTTCGGCTTGGGCTTTTTCCATACCCGCACGAACATTTTTAGCATCGTAGTAAAGATTAATCATATGTTGATGAGGTTGATATTGTGTCAAAACAGATAGCAACTCTCCATTTTTTATGAACATAAAGTGGCATGGGTTCATTCCTGTTAGCGAGCACGATAGTTCCTCTGGATAAATGGTCTTTTTATTCGCATATACAGTTGTACCATCGCACCCTTTTATACTTTTATTAATTAAAGCTGAAAAAGGTATGGGAAGCCATCCTTGTTTTATGATTTCCTCTCTTGCCTTTTCGTAAGGATGGTCACCTGGAAAAGATATATACATTTTTTTACTCGGTTCAGGATTGAAGTCACATCTAAATCCATTTAATCCTATAACTTGATTTATTGCTTTTTTTTCAGTTGTGTCGCTACAGCCAGACAACAACCCCGCAAATGTGGCAACCAGTGTCAAGCTGATAAATGATTTGGCTCTCATTGCAATTTCTTTATTCTCGTTCACATTAGTTAGACACACACAGTCGTCCAGACGTTGTGTAGCCAGATGGACAACTGCCGCTTGTGTTAACATAAGCATGGCACGCAGAGGAGCCAGCGATGCACATCTGTCCACTTTGGGTGTAGTTGCTGGGGCAGCCGTGTCCTTGTGGCACCACGAATACCCAAGCAGCCGAACTTGATGAAGGCGCGCAAGTGCCACCGCTGTTGGTGTAGCCAGACGGACAGCCTTGACCTGAAGGCGCGGCAAATGGCACTGGCTTGGGTGGAGGATTCCTACAGTTCGCGAACGCGCTTGATACACTACCAATCAAGACCAGCGTCAGCGCGGATGCAATAGCTGCTGCAATATTCAATTGCAAAAACCTCCTTTTTCTATCCTTCTGGCTGAGAGGTTGGCGGTTTTATTGGGAATAGCCGCTTGGCCACAGAAGGCTGACTGGCCGATACGCTACTCTTTTTTAATTGTCGAAACAATAGTTACTTTAGGAAAGATATTATTTCCATCAAGTGGACTGACCCCATAACTTCGCCTAGCCATCCACTAATTGCTGCCCTACCGTGTAAGTCTTTCCATCCCTTTTTATCAATCTTGCTGTAGCCACTGACTTCATCTTCTCTTCACGCAAGTGATAATAGGTTCCCTCAATTTGCTTGACGCTTGTGCCGCAATAAAACGCGATGTCACTCAAGCTAACACCGCTCAAATACATGTTGGTAATAGCCAAGTGCCGCAAAGAGTAAGGTACAAGTCGCTTGCGTTTATCCACGCTAATACTGGACAGAAGCATCACTACCTTCCAATGCCGATGTAGCCTATAACGCTCGTACTCTGTCAGTCCATCCAAACTAAAAATCAGTCCCTTATCGTTGCCGCCATACTCTTTCTGCAACTTCTTCCATCGCAGCAGGTACTCCCCTCCCATACACCAAAAGATTCTGGCCTTGCCGACTTTTGATGTTGCTCCCCTTACATTCACTTTCGCTAAACTGATCTCTTCACCGTTATGCTTGTCTTTGACAACGCTCACATCGCCCCAGGTCAGCTGCCGTTGCTCTCCACTGCGCAGTCCGCTATTGGCCGCAAACAAGCACCAATGTCTTACAAGCTCTCGTTCGTATTCTTCATTGTCCGTGAGCTTGTTCTTCACTTTTGCCGCATAGCTTCTCAACGCTGTGTAAAACGACTTCCATTCTTCTTTCTCAAAAGTCATCCTTCTTACTTCTTCACCACTCTTTGTGGTGCCACCACTGATCTTCAAGTTGGGTAAAACAAAACGCGGCACATTGACGATATTCTCAATTTCAAAAAGATATCGCTGACATGCATTGATGGTTGCCATCTCATTGCGTATTGTTTGCTTGGCTGCCTTTTGATTGGTACGCCACAGCACGTAGTTGGTTTCCTCTCTACCATGCTCAAAACGCACCAGCGTCTGTATCCCTAAATTCGCAGCCTTCTCCGTCTCCCCCACGTAGCTTATGAAGTGCGATAGATGTGTCGTTATGGTTTTATATCGACCTTCTGTGATGACCCCACTCTTTGCTTCTCTTGCCCTATGTGCCAAATAGACTTCCACTGCTTGCTTGATTGTGAATGAGAAGAGTTTCTTGCCATTCTTGATTTCGTTTTGGATATCAATGTAGCGTGCTTCCGCCAAGTCGATCGCGTCTAACCGTCGCTTGGTGCGTAGGGACTTTTCGTAGTAGCGTTTTTCGCTATTGACCCACATGCGAAACTGCCAAACACCAAACTTGTTTGGCTTGATGCTGGCTTTGCCACCGTAGATTTGCAGTCGTTTAGTGTCGTCGCTCATTGTTATGCACCGCAGTAGTCGCACTACTTTCTAACTTTGTTGCCTAACACTAATGAAAAAAGCCAATGTAATCAACCATTGGCTTGTGCAGTTTCTAACTACTCTCTAACTTATAATATCAATAAATTCAATGATTTATGTGATAAAAACTACTCCCACTCGATAGTTGCCGGCGGCTTGCCGGAGATGTCGTAAACCACGCGATTGATGCCGCGCACTTCGTTGATGATGCGGTTGGATACCTTGCCAAGCAGGCTGTACGGCAGTTCAGCCCAGTGCGCAGTCATGAAATCCGTGGTCTGCACCGCGCGCAGCGCAACGACATATTCATAGGTGCGGCCGTCGCCCATTACGCCAACGGACTTCACCGGCAGGAATACCGCGAAGGCCTGCGCGGTCCTGTCATACCAACCGGCGGCACGCAATTCATCGATGTAGATCGCATCGGCCTCGCGTAGCAGATCAGCGTATTCCGCCTTGACCTCGCCCAATATACGCACACCGAGCCCCGGACCCGGAAACGGATGCCGGAACACCATATCGCGCGGCAGCCCCAGCGCCAGTCCGAGTTCACGAACTTCGTCCTTGAACAACTCGCGCAGCGGCTCCAGCAGCTTCAGGTGCAGCGTGTCCGGCAAACCGCCGACGTTATGATGTGATTTGATCGTATGCGCTTTCTTGGTCTTGGCGCCCGCAGATTCGATGACGTCCGGATAAATGGTGCCCTGTGCCAGCCATTTGACCTTAGGAAGTTTGGCTGACTCAGCCTGAAAAACCTCGATGAATTCACGCCCGATGATCTTGCGTTTCTGCTCAGGGTCGGCCACTCCCGCCAGATGCTTCATGAATTGATCACGCGCATCGACATGTACAACCTTGACGCCAAGGTTGCGCGCAAAGGTTTCCATCACCTGCTTCGCTTCATTCAGACGCAACAGTCCGTTATCGACAAACACGCAGGTCAGCTGGTCTGCGATCGCACGGTTGACCAGCGCAGCGGCAACCGAGGAATCGACACCGACCGAGAGCCCCAGCACGAACCCCTAG
>JAYOED010000017.1:0-43126 GCA_038106575.1 Burkholderiales bacterium | reverse complement strand
GTACGCACCCGACCACGCCCTGATCCGGATTCCACAGACACCCTGACCTATGCTAGTAGTTAGCTTCCAGTCCGCCGGCCATCTGTCGCACTGGACCATAAACAACTCATGGCCAGCGCGACTACGCACCGATGCCGGAAAAGCGGAGAGATCGTATTTCGACTTGCCGACGAACCGGATCGGTTTCATCAACCGCTTATACGAATATTCGTATCAAAATCAAATCAGGGGGAAGCAAGGCGGCAGTTTCAGGCCACGTTCTGCGGCCCCGGCGCGCGCTTGCGCCCGCTGACCATCGCTTTCACCAGGTTTTCGCGATGCGCCATCGAGGATACCAGTACGCCGCAGACATGCAGTACTATCAGAAGCAGCAGCCCGTTGGCCGTAGCCTCGTGCAGTTCCTCCATCCACTCCACACCCCAGAGACGGTCAGTGGTATAAAGCCAGCCGGTGACCCCGGTGAGTGCGATCATCACGATCAGCGCGATGATCATGTAACTGCCCAGCGGGTTGTGGCCGACATAGCGCGGCGCACGCAAAACCAGCAGCTGTTTGGCGTAAGCGATCGTGGCTTCGGGGGAGCGCACAAACTCTGTAAACCGCGCATAGCGCGTCCCGACCACGCCCCAGACGAGGCGCAGCGCGACGATGATCAGCGTCGCATAACCCAGCCACTCGTGTACCACGCCGAAATCCTTGGTCACCCAGGCGCCTAGCACCGATGCCACCAGCGACCAGTGAGCGATACGGACGAAAACGTCCCAGACTTTTACTGTGCCTGCGTCAGGCGTACCTGCGGTCATTGCCTTGGATAGCGGCGTGTCGGCACCAGATTTAGCGTTTTCGGATGGAAATAGGCTTCGACGCGCTCACCTTTCTCGTCGAACGCATAGACTTCGTAACAACCGCCGTCTTCCTTGATGCGGCGGATCTTCCAGCCCTTGCCAGTCAGCATGTTCTCCAGCTTGCTCTGCGGCTGCCAGCTTTCGCGCGGACCTGATTCACAAGTGGCGAGACCGGTTGCGAAAGACTGCGTTGCTACCACAATTGCAAATCCGCCGAGCACCATCGACAAACAATATTTCATGGAAGACCCCAGTTATTGTGAACAAGGCTATGGTTGCAGAAACAGCACCTCACAATCAATGCCGTACACAAATTGTTTTAATCTGTTTCAATCGCATACAAGCATCGTCTTCGTCACAGTAATTTAACTCAGCCGAAGTGATCAAAGCCGCGGCACTTCATCACCAGCGGCAATCCATCCTTATCCACTACCACCACGCTGCACGCACCCGCCGGTGCGCGAATTACGCGTCCAATGCGCGTCACCCTGGTGCGCGTGCGTGACGCCGCACGTTCCACCGCTGCGCGCTTATCTTGTGCCGCAGTGAAGCACAGTTCGTAATCGTCGCCGCCAGAGAGCAATGCGGCGCGGGCCACGGACGAGGCGAGATGTTGCCGCAGCCAGGGCGGCACCGGCAGCCGCGTGAAATCCACGACTGCCGCCACGCGCGAGCGTTCGCAGATGTGGCCGAGGTCGGCGACCAAGCCATCGGAAACATCGATCACACTGCGCGCAATGCTACGCAAGGCCAGTCCGAGCGCAAGCCGCGGCTGCGGCCAGTCGAGACGCTGCTGTGCCCGTTTGCGTTCGGCGGGATTCAACCTGATGCGTTTGTTTTTTGCCGCCACCGCCAGCGCAGCATCGCCCAGCGTGCCCGACACCCAGATGTCGTCCCTGGGCTTCGCGCCATCGCGGCGCAGCGCCTGCTGCGGCGGCACTTCACCGATGATCTGCACGCAAATGTTCAACGGCCCGCGTGTGGTATCGCCGCCGATCAGGGCGACGCCGTGCTTGCGCGCAAGCGTCATGAATCCCCTGGAAAACGCCGCCACCCAGCGCGCATCGGCTTTCGGCATTGCGATGCCCAGCGTCGCCCAGCGCGGCACCGCGCCCATCGCCGCCATATCGGAAAGATTCACCGCAAGCGCCTTGTGGCCGACGGACTGTGGATCGGCGTCGCGGAAAAAATGCCGGCCCGCGACCAGCATGTCGGCGGCCACCGCCAAGTCCTGGCCGCGGGAAGCGCGGACCAGCGCGGCGTCGTCGCCCACGCCCAGCAGCGTGCGCGGCGTGGCATGGGTGAAATGCTGGCGGATCAGTTCGAATTCTGCAGGCATCAGCCTATTGTGCCTGAAGCCACGGCGCTACATCGACGGCGGCGCTTCGCGCACGGCCTGCTGCGCCCAGCGTATGTCAGAGAGCTCCTCGAATTCGATGCGCCGCTTGATCGCGCCGCAGGCGAGCATTGCGTCGCGCAGCCATTCGACACCCTCGCGCTGCTGCAGCGGTTCGGTGTTCCACACGTCATTGGCCTTGTAACGGTCGCAGCAGGCGGCAAGCGTCACCACCGGAAGATTCGGGAAATAGCCGGCTATGGCCTCGGCCAGCGCGCGGCCGTCGTGCGCGGCGATCCATTGCTGGGCGCGGTACATCGCACGCGTCATGCGCAGTGCGGTGCCTGGATAGCGCTCAATGAAGGCGCGGGTGGTATTGAACGTGGTGTACGACGCCGGGCCGCGGCTTGACGCCGCGTACCAGACATGGCCAATGCCCTGCGCCACCGCGTCATGCGCCAGCGGCTCGAACACCTGAATCACATCGACTTCACCGCGGCGCAGGCGCTCAATGTTTTCCCCCATACACGCACCCGGCGCGCGCTTGACGGTCGCCGGATCGACGCCTGCCAGCAGCAGGTCGTGCTGCAGGCAATACCACGGCGTCGGCACCTCGGTGACTTCCGCCAGCGTGCAGTCGAGTAATGCGCTAATGCGGAAGTACGGATTCGGCGTGCGGCCGATCAGGTAAAACGGATCGCGCCCGACCACTTCGCAGAAACTGACCACGTCGCTCTTAGGATCATCGTCATGAGCGTGCAGCAGCCGCATCGGCCCGCCCCACGACACCTGCGCGGCGCCGGATGTCAGCGTGCTTAGCGTCTTCGCGGCATCGGCCGAGGTTTCCATCCGCACCTCAACACCCTCAGCCTCATAGGCCTTCAATGCGAACGCGGCATAGAACGGCGCGTAGAACACCGCCCGGAAATTTTCGATCAGTGTGACCATAGGTTATTTCTTTCCCGGCTGCATAGTTGATTGCACCAGCGAGCGCGGATCGCGCGGCTTCCAGCGGCCGCTGTCAACCTGGGCAAGGAATTCGGCGGTGAGTTCGTTGAACAGCCCTGGCTCTTCGACATTGACTGCGTGGCCGGTGTTGGGCACTACGGTCAGCCAAGCCGACGGACACACGCGCTTGATGAACACGCCCGGCTCGAGGCAGTTGTTGTCCTCATCACCGGTGACAATGTGCAGCGGTACCTGCAGCCGGCGCAACTGGCGCTCCAGGCTCTGTATCGTCGGCCGCCGCGCCTGCACCCCGCGCAGCGTGTTGGCCGAACCCAGCGCCGAATGCTTGGCGAACTCGGCGCAGAAGTGCGCGAAGCCGCGCGGATCCTTGTTCTGGTACTGCACCCGCGACGGCCCGATCTGGTAGGGCTTGATCGCTTCGTGCGTGCCCAGCGAGTCAAAACGCCGCGCCATGACTTCGGTGTCCTGCAGAAACTGTTTGCGCTTATCGGCATCGGAACCATAGCCGACGCCGATCGCGGTCAGCGACAGCGCGAGGCGCGCATGGCGCAAACCAAAATGCACCGTAGCATAGCCGCCCATCGAGCAGCCTATGATGTGCGCCTTCCTGATTTTGAGATGGCGCAGTACCGCAGCAATGTCGTCGGCGGCAATGGCCTGCGAATACTTCGACCGCACGCGCGGCACATCTGAGGGTGGATAGCCGCGCGCGTTGTAGGCGATGCAGCGATAGCGCCGCGAGAAGAAACGTAACTGCGGCTCCCAGCTTCGCAGGTCGTCGGCGAATTCATGTACGAACACGATCGGCGTGCCGCGTCCGCTCTCCTCGTAATACAGATTGACGTCACCGGATCGAGCGTATGGCATCAGCAGACTCCTCGTAAATTGTTAAAATTATCAATTAAAAAATTTATTTATGTAAATATACTGCTCAGGTACCGCAGAACGTGCGGTAACCTGCAGCCTGCTCCCGCGTCGCTGGGTCGGCATAGGCCGCGAAGGCTTTGTTTTCTTTAAAAGGTTGGCTCAGCACTTCGAGCAGTTGTTCGAACGGCGCGTAGTCGCCGAGCTCGATCGCGGTATCGAGCGCTTCCTCGACCTTGTGGTTGCGTGGAATGTAAACCGGGTTCACCGCACGCATCGCTGCCGCGCGCTGTTCCGGCGATACAGTTTCGGTTTCAAGCCGCGCACGCCAGCGCGGCAGCCACGCTCTCAGTGCGGCGTCATCGGCATACAACTTGTGCAACCCGATAGCGCTCAACGCGCCCTTCCCTTCAGCGACATCGGCGAGTCGGCGAAACGCCTGTGTGTAATCGACGCCCTGGCCTTCCATGGTCTTGAGGAAATCCGTCGCCAGTGCGAAATCGTCCGCGTCTACACTTGCGAGCCCGAGTTTTTTGCGCATGCCCTGCAGCCAGTAGTGCTCGTAGCGCTGCTGGAACGCACCGAGGATTTCCATCGCCTGCTGCACCGCGCGGTCCTGATCCTCATTCTGCTCATTCGCGAGCAGCGGCAGCAGTGCCTCGGCGAAGCGCGCGAGGTTCCAGTTGGCGATTGGGGGCTGGTTAGCATAGGCATAGCGCCCGCCTTCGTCGATGGAACTGAACACCGTCGTGGGATCGTAGCGGTCCATGAAGGCGCAGGGACCGTAGTCGATGGTCTCGCCCGATAGCGTCATGTTGTCGGTGTTCATCACGCCGTGGATGAAGCCGATGTTCATCCAGCGCGCGATCAGTTCGGCCTGGCGCTCGCACAGCCCGCGTAGCAGGCCCAAGTAGCGGTCGTCCCGCTCTTTCAGTTCAGGGTAATGGCGTTCGATCACGTAATCGGCAAGCTTCTTCAGCATCACCATGTCGCCGCGCACGGTGACGAACTGGAAGGTCCCGACGCGGATATGGCTGGAAGCGACGCGGGTCAGCACCGCCCCCGGCAGGTCGCGCTCGCGGCGCACGAATTCGCCGGTGGTCACGGCTGCCAGCGCGCGCGTGGTCGGTATGCCAAGCGTATGCATCGCCTCGCCGATGATGTATTCGCGCAACACGGGGCCCAGCGCCGCCTTGCCGTCGCCGCCGCGCGAAAACGGCGTGCGGCCCGAACCCTTGAAGGCGATGTCACGTCGCCGACCCTGTATGTCGATCACTTCGCCCAGAAGCAGCGCGCGGCCGTCGCCCAGCTGTGGCGAGAAACCGCCGAACTGGTGGCCGGCGTAGGCCTGGGCAATGGTTTTGATGTCAGGCGGCAACTGGTTCCCGGAGAAAATCCGTGCGCCCTCTTCAAAATCCAGCGCTGCCACATCCAGCCCCAGTTCCATCGCCAGAGAGCGATTGAATTTGATCAGCTTGGGCTGCGGCACTTCGGCCGCTTTCCACGGCACGTACAGCCCCTCGAGGTCGCGGGCATAGCTGTTGTCGAAACTAAAAACTGCTGCTGCGGATGTAGTTATCGTTGTCACGACATCATGATAGACCAATCCGTAATCAGAAATACGAAGAGATCAGTAACACAAGAAAAAGAGGAATCGATGCGCCTACTCCCCATATCCGCGCTTCCACAGGAGCGATCCATGGTTGTTTCGCAAAATTTTGTTTACCCTTTTATACATATTCCGTCTAGCACGGGGAGTAAACTCGGGGGGGTATGGCAGTATTGGAATATCGTGGACGCTTTGCGCCCTCTCCCACCGGACCGCTGCATTTCGGTTCGCTGGTCGCTGCGGCGGGCAGCTATCTCGATGCCCGCGCGCACAGCGGCAAATGGCTGGTGCGCATCGAAGATCTTGATCCGCCGCGCAATGTGCCCGGCGCAGCGGATGACATCCTGCGCGCCCTTGAAGCACTAGGCATGCAATGGGACGGCGAGGTGCTGTATCAAAGCACGCGCAATGACGCCTACGACACTGCGCTCAAAAAGTTGCGCACAAAAAACCTGCTCTATCCCTGTGCCTGCAGCCGCCGCGAGATCGCCGATTCGGCAACCGAGGGTATCGACGGTCCAGTCTATCCCGGCACCTGCCGTAACGGCCTGCAGGCGGGACGCGCGGCGCGCTCGGAGCGCGCGCTGACCCGCGGCGCGATGATTGAATTTTGCGATACGGTGCAGGGACGCATCACCCAGAACGTCGAACGCCTGATCGGCGACTTTGTGGTCCGGCGCGCCGATGGCTTTTATGCCTATCAGCTGGCGGTAGTGGTGGACGATGCCGCGCAGGGCATCACCAACATCGTGCGCGGCGCCGACATGCTCAACTCAACTCCACGGCAGATCTGGCTGCAGCAGTTGCTCGGCCTCATCACGCCGCGCTACGCACATCTCCCGGTGGCGGTCAACGTGATGGGCGAAAAACTCTCGAAACAAACGCTGGCGCAGGCGGTGGACACTACGGCACCGGTGCCGGCGCTGAATGCCGCGCTGGCGTTTCTGGGCCAGGAACCGGTCGCCGACTGCGCGCCGCACGACGCGGCGGAGTTCTGGAAGCGAGCAATCACCGGATGGCGCCTGAAAAAAGTGCCGCGCACGCACACGCTGCCGGCGGTGTCGCAGTCCTGACTCAGATGATCTTCCTGGTCCTCAGCGCGGCAATCGCCGCCGCGTCGTAACCGAGTTCGCCCAGTATCGCGTCGTTGTCGGCACCGACTTTCTTCGGTGGCGTGTCGGCGCGCGGGCCGTTGTGGGCGAAGGTAAACGGCGACAACGGCACCTTGAGATCCTTTTTGAATCCGGTGGCTTCGGGGGGGAAGCTGTGTATTAGTCCGCGCGACTGCGTTTGCGCCTCGTTCATGCACTCTGGAATCGTGCGCACCCTTCCTGCCGGCACACCCTCCGCGTTGAACAGCGGCTCCCATTCGGTGGCGGACTTCGCCATCAGCTTTTCCTGCATCAGCTCGCGCAGCGCCGGTATGTTGTCGCGCCGCGCCTTACCGGTCGAGAACCGCGCATCGACGTTGAACGCTGTCAGCCCCAGAACCTTGAGCATGCCCTGGAACTGGTGTTCCTCGTTGATCGCGAAGGCGATCAGGCCGTCGGCGGTATTGAAGGTGGTCGAGGCCGGCGAACGGCTGGCGGCATCGTTGCCAGCCTGCTTCGGCGCGACACCGGTGTTCATGTAGGCCGTCATCACTGAGGCCATCAGGATCAGGTTTGTGTCGAGCATCGCGAGGTCGATGTACTGGCCCTTGCCGGTGCGCTGCTTCTGATAGAGCGCCGCCGAAACAGCGTAGGCAGCAGCAAGCCCGGTCGAGTAATCGACGATCGGCGGCCCCGCCTTCAGCGGTCCGGTATCGGTGGTGCCAGTGACGCTCATGAAGCCCGACCACGCCTGGATCACGCTGTCATACGCTGGATGGCCGTGCTTGGGGCCGGTATTGCCGTAGGCCGTGATTGACATGAACACGACTTCAGGATTCACTTTCTTCACCGCTTCGTAGCCGATACCGCGTTTTTCAGCGGAACCTGAACGCAGGTTCTGCACCACGACATCGCACTCAGCAGCCAGCTTGAGGAAAATCTCTACGCCTTCAGGTTTGTTAAGATCGAGTGACAGGAAACGCTTGTTCGAGGACTGGGTCATAAAACCCAACGAAAGTCCCTGCTCGCCGAATGACGGATCGGCCTCGGTGCGCCAGCGCACGGTCTCTCCCTTGCCCGGCGGTTCGATCTTGATGACTTCGGCGCCCAGCAGCGCCATCTGGTAGGCGCAGAACGGTCCCGCCAGAACGCGCGTGAGATCGAGAACTTTTACTCCGGCAAATGCCCGCTGATCTGTTGTCATCAAACTTCCTCCGCAAGAGCGGGGATCATAACAAAGCGGGATTGCGCAAATTCAGCGGATGACGACGCGCGAAGTGTCGGTGCGGGTCAGACGCGCCTTCGCCTCGGCGGCACGGGCGATCATTTCTTGCACTTGTGGGATCGCCGCTTCAGCGGCCGTTTGTCCTGCAGCCAGATTTTCCAGCTTTCGCGAGAAATCAACGATGCGTAAGCGCACCACCTTCGGACGGATCACTACGTCAGCCTTCTGGGCATCATACGAACCGCGCCAAGACAAATCGACGGCAATCACCACGTCGGCGCCCATGTCGCGCGCCACTGACACCGGCACGCGGCTGGCAATGCCGCCGTCCACGTATTCGGTGCCGCGAATCAGTACCGGCCAGAACAACCTCGGCACGCTAGCGGATGCGCGTACCGCGAGTCCGGTATTGCCCCGGTTGAACACGGTCATGCGGCTGGTTTCGCGCTCGGCCGCCACCACCGCGAACGGCTTGCGCAGCGATTCGATCGGACGATTACCCACCATGCGGTTGATGAAACCCTGCAGACGCTCACCCTCGATATAGCCCGGGCCGAACAGTGTGAAATCGAGCAGATCGCTATCCTCGACCGCCTTCGCCTCGTTTTCCAGCATTTTCGCGTCCAGACCGCCGGCATGCAGCGCGGCCACCACGGCACCGGAACTGACACCCACCACCACGTCGGCATCAATGCCGGCCGCCTCGAGCGCCTTCAGCACACCGATGTGTGCAAAACCGCGCGATCCGCCGGCGCCCAGCACCAAGCCGACCACGGGTCGCTCCGCCTTGACCTGCACCAGCGGCATTGCCCGCGGCGCATCGGCTGCGGTGTAATCAACCGGCGCAGTCGCACAGCCGGCTACCATGGCCATGCTGCAGACCAGCAGGAATTTGAAGATTTTTTTCATCGTATTTGAATTTGAAAAGCTGCCGGAACACGCCAAGGTTCCACGTATCCGGAAAAGTCGCAGTGTATGCCAAGCATTGCCGCCGACCAAATTGGTCAGGAATGGTTGCCTTGATGCGGCAAACCCGACAGAATTCTTCCCTGTCAAGCGGTATACCCAAACCAAAACCGCACAACCCAGGAGAAGTATCATGAAATCCATCCGTCTATGCGCGGCCCTGCTCGCCGCAACAACCCTTTGCGCCGGAGTCAGCGCGATTGCAGCCGACTCATATCCAAGCCGGCCAATCCGCGTGCTAGTACCGAACGGCGCCGGCAGCTCGGTCGATACCCTGACCCGTATTGTCACCAACGGTCTCGGTCCAGTGATGGGCGTAAACCTGGTTATCGACAACCGCGCCGGTGCTGGCGGCATCATAGGTATGGAAATTGCCAAGGACGCGAACCCCGACGGTTACACGCTGGTCACCGCGACCACCGCTGCATCGACTATCGCCCGCCTGCTAGTTAAGAAGCCGACTTACCATCCGGTCAACGATTACGAGTCGGTGGTGCAGTTTGCAGAGACGCTGAATGTGCTGGTGGTCGCCAACTCGACTCCGATCAAGACCGTGCCGGAGTTCATCGCTTACGCGAAGAGCGGCAACAAGCCGTTCAACATGGCCTCCGCGGGTGTAGGCTCGCAAAGCCATCTCTCCGGTGCATACTTCCTGCAGCGTGCCAACATTCAGTCACTGCACGTGCCTTACAAGGGTGGCGGCGCTTCGTCGCGTTCGGTCGCTTCGGGTGAATCCCAATGGTCGCTGATCCCTTCGGCCGCGGCGATGGTCCACGTTGCCGCTAAACGCATGCGCGCCATCGGCCACAGCCTAAACCGCGAAACCAAGCTGCTGGCTCCGAATATCCGCCCGATTTCCGAAACCATTCCGGGATTTAATTACACCGGCTGGATGGGCTTCTTCGCACCCAAAGGCACCCCGAGGGCTACCGTCGATAAGGTGCGCACCGCCGTCGCCAAGGCGATGGAGCGCCCTGAGGTCAAGAAAGGCATGGCCTTCCAAGGTACTGAAATCCTGATCCGCGGCCCGGCGGATTTCCGCAAAGAGGTCATTGAATCGATGGGTGACAACGCCAAACTGGTCAAGACCGTGGGACTCAAAGCCACCAACTGATTACGCAAATCCGCAACAGGCCGTGCGTTCGATCGCGCGGCCTGTTTTTTTGTGCGCATCCCTTCCTCGGTTTTACGTACACGGGATGGCTCGCGCTACAATCGCGCCTCCTGAATCCGGAGAACCCCTGTTGAAAGCATTGATCGTTCGTGAACACGGTCCGCTGGAAAACCTGCTCCTCGAAGATATACCCGATCCGGCACCGGGACCGGGCCAGGTACTGGTCGACGTACATGCAGCGAGCGTCAATTTTCCCGACCTGCTGGTGATTGGTGGCACCTACCAGGTGCTGCCGAAACGCCCGTTCAGCCCCGGCAAGGACATGGCGGGCGTGGTCGCTGCGGTCGGCGAAGGCGTCACCACCCTCAAGCTCGGCGACCGCGTCGCCGCACAGATCGAATATGGCGCCTACGCGCAGAAATGTGTGGTGCCACAGCAGAACTGCTACCCGATGCCCGCTGCGATGTCTTTTGCCGATGCCGCGGCAATGGGCATCGCCTATCCCACCGCGCATTTCGCACTGGTCGAGCGGGCGCGCTGGCAGCCCAGCGAAACCGTGCTCATCAACGGCGCCGCCGGCGGCGTCGGCATCGCCACCATCGAAGTGGCCAAGGCGCTGGGCGCGACCGTGGTCGCCAGCGTCGGCAGCGAAGCCAAAGCCGCGGTGGCCCGCGAACATGGTGCCGACCACGTGGTGCGCACCGACGTACCCAATCTGCGCGATGACTTCCGCGATCAGGTCTACGCTGCTGTGGGAAAACGCGGCATCGACGTCATCGTCGATCCGGTCGGCGGCGACGTGTTCGATGCGAGCCTGCGCGTAATCGCATGGTCGGGCCGGCTGGTTGTCGTCGGTTTTGCCGAAGGCCGTATACCCGAAGTCAAGGCAGGACACCTGCTGGTGAAAAACATCGCGATTCTCGGCCTCCAGTACAGCGCCTACCGCGACCGCCAGCCGGAGAAAGTGCAGCGCGTACAGCGTGAACTGTTCGACTGGCACAGCGCCGGAAAAATCAGGCCGCACGTGATGAGGGCGTATCCGCTGGCGCAGTACCGCGAGGCACTGCGTGTTGTGCGCGACCGTAAAGTCATCGGCAAGATCGTCATTGCCCCGCGCGACTAAAAACCGCTCACACGGATAATCGATAAATAATTGTTTTAATTATGTTTTTTTGTGAGCCTGCGCTACGCTTGCATTGCCATCCCAAGCGTAGACAATAGCGGCTTTTTCAGGGCACCCCGTCATGCAGAACCCCAAACCCGCCACAAGTGCACTCGGACCGCTGCCGCGCTGGATATTCATGAGCCGCTGGCTGCAGGCGCCGCTTTACGTCGGCCTGATTGTCGCGCAAGCCGTCTACGTCTGGCAGTTCTGGACCGAGCTCGTACATTTGATTGGGATGATCCGGGTCAAGGACATCACCGAGGTCGAGATCATGCTGATCGTGCTCGGGCTGATCGACGTGGTTATGATCTCCAACCTTCTGGTGATGGTAATCGTCGGTGGCTGGGAAACCTTCGTATCGAGACTGGAACTGCACAACCATCCCGACCAGCCGGAGTGGCTGTCCCACGTCAATGCCGGTGTACTCAAGGTAAAGCTTGCCACCGCGATTATCGGCATCTCGTCGATCCACCTGCTGAAATCTTTCATCAATGCTTCGCAGTACGACGAGAAAACCCTGCTTTGGCAGACCATGATCCATCTGACTTTCGTGGTCTCGGCGCTGGCCATTGCCTATACCGAAAAAATCACCCAGTCCACGCACGTCCACAAGCCGTCAAAACCAGTGGCAGTAGAAACGCACTGATTTGCTGGTGGAGTTGCGACGGCCGAGGCCCGCGCTTCGATCGCTACCGCCGTGGCACTCGCCGACGGCTCCAATCTCACCATGCTCGCCCGGGCTGCGGACGAACAGACGTACGCCGAAAAAAAGCCAGTGCAAATCAGCCGAAGGCGTCCTGTAATTCCGGCGAAATTATTTCAGCATCAGCGGAATGCCGCTGAGTATCAGTACCGCACAAACGATATGGCGAAATGCGGTGTCGCTTAACCCCGTATGCACCCGGTCGCCGATCCAGATGCCGAGCAGCATGAACGGCAGCGCAGCAGCAAACAGCAGCAGTTCTTGGCTGCCGAACTCGTCCACAGCCCAGTAACCCGCGCCGCGGATCACCGCCAGCGTCAGCATCATCGCCGACAGCGTGCCGCGAAACTGCTCCTTGGTAATGCGGATCGAATCGAGATGGATGGCGAAAAATATACTCGCCATGGTGCCGAATACCGTCCCCACCGCACCCGCCAGGAAATCCGCGATGATCCCGATGCCCCGCGGTGGCGCAGCGGAAGGGCGAGGCCTGCGCATCTGCCACAGCACATAAAAACCGTAACCGCTCACCAGCGCACCTAGGCCGTGTGCGATCCACGCCGGATCGAGATTCTTGAACAGGTAGAGACCGGCAAGCACTCCCACAGCGCACGCCGGCATCATGCGCAGGATCAGGCGTAGTGATACGTGATGCCGGTCCTTGCCGAACAGCGTGCCCGAAGCGCTAATGGTCAGCAGCGTCCATACTGGCACCAACACTTTCATCGGCAACACCAACGCCAGCAGCGGCATTGCCGCAAACCCCCCAAAGCCGGTGCTGCCGCGCAAGGCATAACTCGCGAGCAAGACGACCATGCAATAACCCCACCCGAGGGGAGAAAGCTCGATCATCACTTAGCTTGACACGCCGTTAAATTCGATCAGCCGCATCACCTCCGCGGCAGCAGCCTGCGCCTCCACGCGAGTGAGCCGCTCAGCGGCTTCGGCGTCGCGTTCACGGATTGCGGCGAGCATCGCGTGCAACCCGTTGATGCTTTCCTGCGAGCGGCTCCCGGAACGCCGCGGATGCGACAGTCCCAGTGCACGCCAGCGCCAGATGCGCGCGTGCAAAGTGGCCAGCATCGACGATAGCGTTTCGCTGCCTGCACCATCGAACAGCGCGTCATAAAAACGGTTCTTGGTTTCAAGTACTTCCTGGGCGTCACCGCGCTTGTAGGCTCCGGTGACCACGTCGAGCGCCTGCACCAGTTGCTTGAGTTCGGCTTCGCCGGCGTTTTGCACGAACAGACGCGCAGCCAGACCCCCAAGCACTGCGCGAATGGTGTAGAGATCCTGCGCCTCGGCCATTGAAAGCTCCCGCACCACAGGCCCCTTGTTGGGCACGTTGGCAATCAAGCCCTCGCTCTCGAGCTGGCGCAGTGCCTCGCGAATCACCGTGCGCGACACCCCCATCATTTCGGTCAGCTCACGCTCGGTCAGCCGCGCACCCGGAGACAACCGGCCATCGATGATCGCCTCGCGCAGACCGTCCAGCACCTGCGCCCGCAGTGGCGCTGCATGTCTTTGTATTTTTTGTATATTTTTATCAGGCATGGTCATAGCCCGATCATTCAGGTTATTGCATTGACCCATCTCGTAATACCGTAATACGATAATACGTAATAAGAGGATGCGCAACCGAGATTGCCGGATTGCACCCCATCCGCAACCATTCGTTCAAACGCAACAGGAGCATTCGACATGAGCACCCCCGTCAAAGTCGGCATCGTCGGTCTGGGCCGCTGGGCCAAGGTATTGACCCGCGCAGCCAAGCAGTCCGACAAGATCCAGATCGTCGCCGGCTACAGCCGCTCACAAGAAAAACGTGACGCTTTCGCGAAAGAAATGGGTGTGCCTTCGGTACCCGACATGCAGACTATGCTTTCGAATCCCGAGATCAAGGGCGTAGTGCTGACCGTACCCAACGAACAGCATCTGCCGATGGCGGAACTCGTCGCCAAAGCCGGCAAGCACGTCTACACCGAGAAGCCGATTTCGCAGACGCTGGAAGACGGCCTGAAGATCGAAGCCCTGCAGAAGCAGCACAAGATCATCGTCACCGTCGGCCACAGCGCCCGACTAATGGCGGGCATCCGCATCATCAAGGAAAAAATCGATGCTGGCGAACTCGGCCGCGTCGCCTTCATCGAAGCCAATTTCTCCAATGAGCGTGCGCTCGAGCTGACGCCGCAGACCTGGCGCTGGTACAAGGACCGCGCCCCCGGCGGCCCGCTGTCGCAACTGGCGATTCACCAGTTCGACGTATTGCACATGCTCGGCGGCGAACCGCAGGAAATATCGTCGATGGCGTCCAAGCTGTCGCCGGTCGGCGCCGAAGTCGACGACCAGTCGATGTCACTGGTGCGCTTCAAGGACGGCAAACTCGGTTACGTCGGTTCCTGCTGGACCTCGCCCGGCATTTTTGCGGTGCGCGTATTCGGTTCCAAAGGGCTGATGCATTACGAGATCGACTTCGGCACCTGGGACACGCCGCACCTGCTGCACATGGCTTCCGTGCTCTACATCCAGCGCGGCAAGGACGGCTGGGGCAAACGCGAGGACATCAAGCTGCCGGAATCCGACATGTTCCGCTCCGAACTCGAGGCCTTCGCCGGCAGCTGCGTCTCCGGCAAGCCGAATGAACTCACCGCGCACAACGGCAACGTTGCGGTGGCAATGACCAACGCCGCGCTGAAGTCGATCGACCGCAAGGGCCAGTGCGTGACCATAGAGGATGTGATGAACGACGCCCGCGCCAAAAACCAGTCGAAACAGGCCGCGTAAACTGGAGACCGCCATGTCCCCTGCACCTTCAAATCTCGCTACGCGCTACTTCATCGACCTCACCCAGCCCGAAATCGCGGCGCAACTGAAGAAAAACCCGCTGGTAATCCTGCCCGCGGGCAGCGTCGAACAGCACGGCCCCCACCTGCCCACCGGCACCGACATCTACGCCGCCAACGTGATCAGCCACGCCGTGGCCGAACGCATGGACGGACTGGTATTGCCGGGCGGCCCGCTGGGCGTGACGCCGATGCACATGCCGTTCGAAGGCACGATGACGCTAACGCCCGACACATATCAGCGCGTGGTCGTCGAATCCTGCGAATCGACCGCGAAGCACGGCGCGAAGCGGCTGATGATCCTCAACTGGCATGAAGGTAACATCCCGTCACTCGCTATCGCGTCGGAGCGGCTGCACCGCGAAGTCGGCATGAGCGTGATCGTGATCCAGGCCTGCTACGTCGCCGCCGAACTCTACGGCCACGACTGCGGCGGCCTCACCCATGGTGGTGAAATCGAGGCGCTGGCAGTGCTTGCCTACCAGCCCGAGTTGGTGCACCTCGACCGCATCGACTATTCGTCCGACCACGGGCATGGCCGCAAGTGGGACCGCCTGCGCCGCACCCGCAGCTACCAGCCAGTGTTGCGCGACATCAAGACCATCGCGGCCACCGGCTGGTACGGTTCGCCGGAACACGCCACCACGGCCAAGGGCGTGAAAATGCTCAACGACATTGCCGACGCCATCGCTAAGGAGTGCACGGAAATTTTCGCGTTGCTCGACGAAGCCCAAGGCGGCACCGCCGAGATCAAGCATCTGAAGATCGCGGGCTAGTCCATGGCCAAGGTACTCACACAGTCGGAAGCCAAAAGCATGGGCCTGCCCGGCCGCAAGTCGCTGGAGATTGTCTCCGGCGAAAAAGGCTCGCAGGCAGTGACGCTGCGACTGGTGGAAATCCCGCCGGTGAAACCCGGCGATGCGCCGCGCGGCAAGCATTTTCACCAGGGTTTCGAGGAATGCATTTTTGTCATGTCCGGAGAGGGCCGCACCGAAGCCGACAGCGGCAGCTATCCGCTGAAAGCCGGCGACACCATCCTGATCCCCTCCGGAGAAAAGCATGCCACGCGCAACACCGGCAACGACCCGCTGGTGCTGCTGTGTTTTTTTCCAGTCAACAACATCGCGCAGCGCACCCAAGAACACAAAGCCTGAGCCGTTCCGCACGTCGCAATAACCGAAAGTCCCTGCCATGAGCACCGATGTCGTATGCCTGCGTCCCGAAGCCGATTTCACCCGCGTCGGCGTCACCCCACCGAAGAACCTCAATATCGCCTACCGCAAACCCGACGACGCCGACCTGCCGGCACTGCTGAAACAGGCGAAAGCTGTGGTCATGCCCGCAGTCGGGCCAAAATTGCCCGCAGCGCTATTCGAAGGCACATCACTAAAAGTGGTGCAGATCACCGGCGCCGGCGTCGACCGCCTCGATGAATCCGCGCTGAAGAAGCTCGGCATTCCGGTCGCCAACGTGCCCGGCGGCAGCAACAGCGCCGTCGCCGAATACGTCACTGCCTGCGCCTCGGTGTTGCTGCGCCGCTTCGCGTGGTCGGACGCCGAGATCAAGAAAGGCAATTACGTTACCTTCCGCAACCGCATGATGGCCGACAACCTTGCCGGCATCGATGGCGCCACTGTCGGCGTGGTCGGCATGGGTGTGATCGGCATCGCCATCGCCCAGGCCTTCCACCGACTTGGCTGCAACATCATCTATTTCGACCCGGCGCTGAAGGACAAGTCGAAAGCCGAAGCGCTGAATGCCAATGCCGTGGCCCTCGACGAGCTGCTGAAAACCGCCGACGTGGTCTCGCTGCATGTGCCGCTGCTGCCGGCAACCACCAACCTGATTGGTGCAGGACAACTGGCGCTGATGAAAAAGGATGCGGTGCTGATCAATGCGGCCCGCGGCGGTATCGTCGACGAAGCTGCGCTGGCCCAGGCACTGAACGACAACCGCATCGCCGGCGCCGCAGTGGACGTCTACAGCATCGAACCCGCTACTGCCGACAATCCGTTGCTAAAGCTCTCCGGCGAGGCCCGCTCGCGGCTGCTGCTGACACCCCATGTCGCAGGCGTCACTCGCCAGTCGGCGGCTTTCCTGTTCAAGGCATCGTGGGAAAACGTCCTGCAAGTGCTGAATGGAGCAGCGCCGAAGTATCGCGTTTACTGAACCCCGGTCCCTCCGTAAAAAAAACGGGTTCGAATCCGGTCATCCGCCGGATCCGACCCCGGGTTCTTTCGCGCATCCTGATGTCCGGACAGATTGTCAGGCGTTCAAAATATGCGCAGGAACGAACATACCAGCCACCGCGTCCTCTAAAATAGATATCAGCCGGCACAGAACCGTGTCGTATCAGGAGGAATTCATTTGAAACAGAACAAGAATCTCGGCATTGCCGTCATAGGCGCCGGCCGCATCGGCACACTGCGCGCACGCCTGTCGGCCAAGCACCCTTCCGTCAGCTTTCTAGCCATTGCCGACATCGATCCGGTAAAAGCCAAGGCGCTTGCCGAAACGACCAAGGCCGATTTCCACACCGGCAACAATTTCGAGGCTATCGAACGCCCGGAAGTGAATGCGGTGTTCGTGTCTACACCCGAGGGCGAGCACGCGGCGCCGATCAAACGCGCGCTCGAACTCGGCAAGCCGGTACTGGTGGAAAAGCCGATTGCGCTGTCGCTGGGTGACGCCGAGGACATCCTTGCCACCCTAAAAACCACCAACGGCAAACTGCGTGTCGGTTACAGCCGCCGCTACAAGGACTGCTACCTGCGCGCCAAGGAACAGATGATCCAGGGCCGGCTGGGCCGCGTCACCGGCGGCCTCGCCCGCGTCTACAACTCACGCGCCCAGGCCTTCGCCATCCTCAAGCGCGATCCACACGCGACGCCGGTGCTAGACGTGTTGACCTACTACGTCGACCTGATGTGCTGGTTTCTCGAAGGCAACCCGCCGGTAGAAGTTGTCGCCCGCGGCCAGAAAGGCATCTTCCGCGACGCCGGTTACGGCGCTGATGACGTGACCTGGGCCATCGTCACTTTCGCCGACGGCGCAGTGGTGAACTTCGGCGTGAGCTACGCGCTGCCGGCACGCTATCCGACGCTGGGCCAGTCCGACCGGCTGGAACTTCTGGGCACTGAAGGCACGATGATCGTCGATGACGATCACATGGATCACATCCTTTACTCGGACAAGGGCATCCCCCATGCCTATGTGCCGGATCATGCGGTGAACATGGCCTTCCTGGGCAGCAACACCGCCGGCGACTGGGCCGTGGGCGATTTCTGGGGACCGCTAGGGAACGAAACCCGCGCCTGGCTGGACCACCTCGTCACCGGCCACCCAACAGTGCACACCACGCCGGATCAGGCGCGGATCAATCTCGAAACCACTATTGCGATCGAGCGTTCGGCGAAGGACGGCAAACCGGTGCGGTTGCCTCTGGAGTCCTGAATAACACGGTGCCGCCAGTTTCCCGGCGACCCCGTGCCACTGCTGAAGATCACCTCCTTTCAGGTCTGCATCACTCGATTGCCTGATTTGTCCGCGGCTTTTGCCGCAAACACCTCGCGCCAGTTCACCGGCGCATTGAGCTGCATCAGCGCGAACAGCGTGACGATAGCGCAGACGGTCGCTGCGAGGCCGGTGAGGCCCTTCAAGAAAAACGCTTACGAAAACAGCACCAGATAAAGCAACTACGCTGCACCTGCGGCAAGGAATGCGTAGCGGCCGCCGATCGCCGCGCGCAGGTAGGTGAGGGTCAGGAACAGCGAGGTTGCCGCGGCCGTGCCGAATGCGAGATGGATGCTGACTTGGTCGGCCAGGTTCGCAAACAGCAGGTAGGAGGAGAAAAACGCGGCGGCGAGGAAGAAGAAGTGCATGGGATGGACGTCGATACCGCGCACAACTCCGATGGCAATCAGGCGGACGGTCATGTTAGATCCTGTTGTTGTGGTCCGAGATGGCGTTCAAGGCGCTGTGGGCCAGAAGCTGATGACCGGCACTGCTTGCGCAGTGCCACGTCGTGATGTCGGGGGAGAGAATCCTGGGGTTCGCTCACGCTGAAAGGACTGCAGAATCCAACAACCATGCGTCTGAATGAGTTCATCGATTATCAATCGCTCACTTCTTCAAACACCTGGGTGCGTTTACGCCTGTTCGCTAAGCTCACAACGCGCTCGCCTGTCTTTTTTTCTCACAGCCCTGCACCAGCCACCGGCCCGCAGCGCCCTGCACGTTCAGGCACCGAAGGAGGCCAATAGCGCCACAGCTGCCGCGCAGATCAGGCCAATCAGTACGCCAGCCATCACCGCACGTGCGATCCAGCCACAGAAATCACGAATGATCTGGCGGGTAGTTACAGTGCGTATCACCGTTGCGTTTGGGGATGCGTTCATTGCCGTTTCTCCTCTAAAAGTCGCACTCGATCGGGCAGGGTCATTTCAGCAAGGCAGGATGGCAGCGCAGGGCCCGTTGATGGCAATGCGCCGATGAATTGTGGCAAACCAGTGGCAACGGCCGCCGCAGCGCACGGCTGCGGTATAGTCGGACCACGCGAAACCCACTATGCCGCAACGCATCGCCATCATCGAGGACGACCCCGCCATCGGCGCCAATTACGCCGACGCGCTGGCCGCGCACGGCTACGCGGTAAAGCTCTATCCCGACCGCTTCAAAGCCATGGCAGGCCTGGAGGCTAAGCTCCCCGACCTGGTGCTGCTTGACATCGGGCTGGGCGGTGATCCGGACGCCGGATTCGCGCTGTGCCGCGACCTGCGCAGCCGTTCGGCAACGCTGCCGATCATCTTCCTGACCGCGCGCGACAGCGAGTTCGATATGGTGTCGGGCCTGCGCCTAGGCGCCGACGACTACGTGACCAAGAGCGTGAGCCTGTCCCACCTGCTTGCACGCATCGCTGCGCTGTTCCGCCGGACTGGTGTAGCCGGCGGCGCTGATGCGAAGGAAGATTCGCTTGAACGCGGCGCGCTGGCGATCGACCGCAAGCGCTTCACCGTGACATGGCATGGGCTGCCGGTTGAGCTGACGCTGACTGAATTCTGGCTGGTGCATGCACTGGCAAAACACCCCGGCCACGTCAAGAACCGCGAACAGCTGATGGCGGAGGCGCACATCGTCGTCGACGACAGCACCATCACTTCGCACATCAAGCGCATGCGCCGCAAGTTCACCGCGGTCGATTCCAGGTTCGATCGCATCGACACGGTTTACGGCATGGGCTACCGGTGGAAAGCAGATATCTGAAAAAGGGAGGGCTGCCCTCGCCCGGACTGCGCGGCAAGCTGGTGCTGGTCGCGTTGCTGCTGCTGGTCATTCCGTGGTCTGGCTATTCCTACATCCAGGCCACGGAACGGCTGCTGCGCGAGCAGCAGGAACGCCAGCTAATGGGCGCGGCGCGTGCGGTGGCAGCCGCGCTGCACGACCGGCCGCGGCTGGCGACGCTGCGCGAGGATTCTCCCGACGGCGAGGCCGCCCGCGCCGAGGTGCGCGCTCTGGTCACCGCCATTGCCCGTACCGGACTGCGCATCTGGGTCGTCGACAACCGCCTCCAGCTGATTGCCACCGCCGGCGACATTGCCGGCAGCCCGCCGGAATCCGCGGATACCACCTTCGGCCTCATCGAACGCGGGGTGCGAGCCGCACTGCGGCCACTACTTGCTCACGGGCTAGATGCGTCCGGCCTGCCCGCCGAGGAATTCATCCCCGACAACGTGGTGTTCGGCGGACCCGAAGTCGAGGGTGCGCTCGATGGAGTATCTGCGCTGAGGCGCAGGCCGGGCCCCGGCGGCAGCGCACCCATCGTCACAGTGACCCACCCGGTATGGATTGGCGAAATCATCGCCGGCGTCGCCATCGTCGAGGAAAGCACTGCGGCGACGGTATCCTTCCGCGACCGCGCCATTGAACGCCTGATCGCGATGACGCTGATCGTCCTTGTCACCGCGGCGTTAGTGCTCCTGGCGTTCGCCTCGCGCATCTCCACCCGCCTGCTCCGGTTGCGCGACGAAGCCGAACAGGCGATCGATTCACGCGGCCATGTGCGCGCGCTGGTCACTGCCGAACACGCGCGCGACGAAATCGGCGACCTGTCGCGCAGCTTCTCGCTGGCGCTCAACCGCATTGCCGACTACAACGCCTATCTCGAAGCGCTGGCGCGGCGCCTGGCGCATGAACTACGCACGCCGATCGCGGTGGTGCGCTCCTCGCTCGACAACCTACGCTTGAAATCACTGCCTGAGGATGCAAAGGTTTATCTCGAACGCGCCGAGGGCGGGCTGCAGCGGCTGGATAGCGCGCTGACGCGGATGGCCGAAGCCTCGCGTCTGGAGCAGGCGGTGCGCAGCACCGAACGCGAGCGTTTCGACGCCGCCTCAGTAGTTTCAGGTTGCGTCGCCGGTTACGTCACCGCCTATCCGCAGTGCCGCTTCGAAGCGCAGCTGCCGCGGCAGCCGGTCACGATCAGCGGCGCCCCCGACCTCTACGCCCAGATGCTTGACAAGCTTGCTGCCAACGCGGTGGATTTTGCTGAGCCCGGATCGGCCGCGGAAATCGCGCTTGCGCTGCGCGACACCGCAGCGGTTCTGACGGTGACCAACCGCGGGCCGCGGCTGCCGCAACAGCTGCGGCTATTCGAATCCATGCAGTCGGCGCGCGATACCTCCGGCGCCGACATCCATCTCGGGCTGGGCCTCTACATCGTGCGGCTGATCGCCGAATTCCACCACGGCCGAGCCAGCGCGGAGAACCTCGCCGACGGCAGCGGCGTGCGGTTCAGCGTGTCGATACCTACGCTGATCGTCGACTGACGCGCGTTACCCTGGCGGCCATTTGAAAGGCCTGCCTGCAAGGATATGCAGATGGAGATGAAACACCGTCTGCCCAGCTTCGGCGCCGTTGTTGACCACCAAGCGGAAAGCATCGCCGACGCCGAGCTGCCGCGCCACCTTGCCTGCAGCCAACAGCAGATGTCCCATCAGCGTCTGGTCGCCGGGCTGGGCATCGGCCAGTCGCGGTATTTCCTGTTTGGGAATCAGCAGCAAATGTGTTGGCGCGTGGGGATTGATATCGCGGAAGGCAAGGCAATGTTCGTCCTCATAGACGATGTCGGCGGGAATCTCGCGGGCAATGATCTTGCTAAACAGGCTTGGCATAAAATCCTCTTAAAAACATATATTTATCAGTTATTCACGGCTACCGAACGATGATTTCAAGTGATTGATTCGGTAGCGATTTTTGATGCTAGCCGGTGGCCGAGGCAGCGTCAAAGTCAGCGCCCGCCGACTTCAATGATGCGCCGCAATAAATATTTTGCCCAGAGCCTTGACATGCCTTTTTCCACCCTTATAATTCTAATTGTGCGGCGCAATATAAAAGACGCTCAAGAGTTTAAAGATTTTATTAACTAATTATTTTTAAAGGATATTTAAATGTATCAGACTCCGGAACAAATTATTGCAATGAACAAAGCTAACCTCGAAACCGCAATGCGCTTCGCCGGCCTAGCAATCGAGGGCGCCGAGCGCATGATCGACCTGCAGCTGAAGGCCGCGAAAACCGCATTTGCCGACAGCTTCGAAGGCGCGAAAGCCATCGCCTCCGTCAAGGACTTCCAGCAACTGGCCGCGCTAAAAGACAGCCTGGCGCAACCGTCGCTGGAAAAAGCGACCGCCTACGCCAAGAGCGTCTACGACGTCGCCAACGAAACCCAGGTTGAATTTACCAAGCTGGTCGAAGTGCAAGTCGGCGAGTTCAACAAGGAAATCGTTGCCGGTCTCGACAAGCTGGTGAAGAATGCTCCGGCTGGTTCGGAAGTCGGTGTCGCCGCGCTGAAATCAGGCATCGCTGCCGTCAACGCAGCCTACGACAACCTGTCGAAAATCGCCAAGCAGTTCGCGCAAGCTACCCAGTCGAACCTTGAAGCCGCCGCTACTCAAGCGACCGCCACACTCAAGAAGTCGAAGAAGGCCGCTTAAGCTACAGTTTCAAGCTGCCAGTAAAAAGCCCCCGCAAGGGGGCTTTTTCTCGAGCCTATTCAAAATATCTGCGCTGGATGGGTAACTCAGGCCGATGCCAGTGTCCACGGAAAGCCAAGGCCGCTGACACCCGACTGCAGCATGGTGATGGCTTCCTGTACCTGCGATGCTTCTCCACGCACACCGAGTTCGATGTGCCGTTCGGGCGTCACCCGCGGCAGGCTGAACACCTTCAATGCCGGGTAAGTACGCAGACACTCGTTCATCAATTCGATCAACTGGCTCTCGCCAGCCTCGCGCACGATGATGGCTGCTTCCACGGTGCGCGCCGCGACCACATCGGCGTACAGGTTATCCAGCACCCAAGCCATCATCGGCCAGGACATTTCAGGGAATCCGGGAAGGAAATGGTGGTTGCGATACGTGAATCCCGGAATGCGGTTGTACGGGTTGGGGATGATGGCTGCACCCTCGGGAAACTCGCCCATCATTAGCCGCTGTGGCGTCACCCCCTTGGGGTCATCGAGGAAGCGCCCGCGAATCTCGGCTTCAGCCTCGGGATGTAGCCTGAGCGGCACGCCAGCCGCGCGCGCTGCGCATTGCCGGGTGTGATCGTCGGGCGTGGCGCCTATGCCGCCGAAACTGAACACCACGTCATCGCCAGCCAGCGTGCGCTTGAGCGTCCCCGCAATGAGATCCGGCGAATCGCCGAGATATTGTGCCCAAGACAGTTCCAGCCCGCGCTCACCCAGTGTGGCGATTACCTTGGCCATATGCTTATCCTGGCGTTTGCCAGACAGTATCTCATCGCCAATGATGATGGCGCCGAATTGCATGCATTTTCCCCTTGTTCCAACGACGCCGGACGGCGTCAGCTGTTGATATAGCTCTCGAGTTGCTTGATGGTTTCCTGCTGCATCGCGATCACTTCCTTGACCAGGTCGCCGATCGACAGTACGCCGGCGATGCGGCCATTATCGACCACCGGCAGATGACGGATGCGGCTTTCGCTCATCAGAGCCATGCATTCGTCGACAGTTTGTGCCGGAGTCACGGTAATCACCTTGTCTGACATTATGTCGCTTACCGTGAGCTCATGCGAGGACTTGCCGAGCAAGATGACCTTGCGCGCGTAATCACGTTCGGACATGATGCCCAGAAGACTTTCGCCGTTCATCACCAGCAGCGCACCGACGTTTTTTTCGGCCATCAGTTTCAGCGCATCGAAGACGCTGGATGCAGGCGCTACTGACAGCACGCTTCCGCACTTGGCCTGCAACAGCTGTTTCACTGTTTTCATGATCTCCTCCTCAGGAGCGGCCGATCATCCGGCCGAAAAACCAGTTTAGCAGGATGGGCAAAAAACTCACCCTCTGCGGACACACCCGGCCACCGCGCCGCTACCTTTCTGAAATCAAGGGTTTATACGCTGTCACGCACCGCCGCTGATCGCGTCGGCCTTGTGTAGCAGGTTCTGAGCCATGCGAATGTTGGCGAGATCGACCAGTCGCCCTTCGACCTGCACCGCGCCCTTACCCTCGCGCGCTGCCAGTTCCATGGCCTCAACGATACGTCGCGCCCTGGCAATTTCTTCAGGCGAAGGGCTGAATACCGCATTGGCCGGTTCGACCTGGGTGGGATGTATGGCCCACTTGCCATCAAAACCCAGCGCAGCAACGCGCCGCGACGCAGCCAGAAACCCGTCGGGATCCTTGATGTCGCCGTAAGCACCATCAATGGGCCGCAACCCCCAGGCGCGGCAGGCCACCAGCATACGCACCTGTGCGGCATGCCACGGGTCGGTCTGATGGAATTTGCGGCGACCCTGCGCGTCACGGTCGGTCAGCACACCGTAATCCGGGTGCAGTCCGCCGATCAGGGTGGTGCGTGCCTGTGTCGAGGCGGCAAAATCTCCGGCGCCAAACACCAGCGCTTCGAGACGACGGCTTGATTGAGCGATGGCCTCTACGTTGGCCAGTCCCAAGGCGGTTTCGATCAGCGCCTCGAAACCGACTCGTTTGTCGCGGCCCTGCCCCAGTTCGATCTGACTCACCAGCATGTCCAGCGCATAGAGATCGGCGGGCACGCCAACCTTCGGAACCACCAGCATGTCGAGTCGCGGACATTGTTCAACCAGGTCGATCACATCACGGTACATGTAATGGGTGTCAAGGCCGTTGATGCGCACTGCCATGACCTTGCAGCCCCAGTCGACATCGTTCAGCGCGGCTACGGCATTTTTGCGCGCCTTCTGCTTGTCTTCCGGTGCGACGGCATCCTCGAGTTCGATAATCACCACATCGGCAGCAGAACGGGCGGCCTTCTCGAACAATGCCGGGTTGACGGCGGGCACCACCAGTTCGGAGCGGGTCAATCGCGGCGTTACCGGTTCGGGCTGAGTGAAACTCATGTCATTTTCCCGCAGGTTTGGTGCCGGACATGTCTTTAAGCACAGTAATCAGCGAGGCCAGATCCTGACGCCCCTTGTCCTGACCCATCAATGCATTGATCTGCTGCATCACCAGCGCAGCCCCCGGTGAAGCGATTTTCATCTGGTGCGCCAGGTCAAGCACGATGCCGAGATCCTTGTGATAGAGCCGGGTGTCGATGCCGTTGTCGAAATTGTGCTCGACCATGCGCTTACCGAACACCTCCAGCACGCGGCTGGCAGGTATGCCGCCAAGCATCACGTCGCGCACCTTGGCCGGATCGACGCCAAGCCGCTGCGCAAGATGCAGCGCTTCGGCGACACCCTGTGCGTTCATCAGCAGCGCGAGCTGGTTGCAGGCCTTGGTGACCTGACCGGCACCGATGTCGCCCATGCGGGTGATGGTCTTGCCCATGCAGGAGAACATCGGCTTGACGCTCTCGAACACCTCGGACTTGCCGCCGACCATGATCGACAGCGTGCCCTGCTCCGCGCCCATCGGCCCGCCCGAGACAGGCGCATCGAGCATCTCGATACCTCTCTGCGCAAGCTGCTGCGCGACGTCGCGCGCGACCGCCGGTGAAATGGTTTCCATATCGACGACCACGCTGCCGGTCTTGAGTCCGTGGATCAGGCCATCGGCGCCGAGCGTAACCTGCTCGAAATCGCTGGCTGCGGTGACGATGGTGAACACCACCTCGCAGTCTTTCGCCAGCGCCGCTGGCGTGGCATGGAATTTCGCGCCCGCTTTGACCAGCAGCGCGGCACTTTCCCTGCGTCGTGCGTAGACATGCAGGGTGTGGCCTCCGCGCAGCAGATGGCCCGCCATGTGATGTCCCATCACGCCCAGTCCGATGAATCCGACGTTCAATGCATGCTCCTCAATTCGTGATCCAGCCGAAAGCCATAATCAACGGCAGCGTAATCCAGAATAGGATAGTACTCCAGCCAATCATCAGCGCCGCCGCACCGTGATCGAGACGAAAACGGTCGGCGAGCAGCAAGGCCGTCATCATCGACGGCGTGGTTGCTAGTGCAATCGCCGCAAGCTGGGCCTCGCCTACTTTGCTAAAAATCAGCGGTGCAGCCAGCCACACGATAAGCGGCGTCATCAGCAGCTTGACGCCGGTAGCCGCCAGGATTTCCCGCCGCAACTTGAGGTTGCGCCAGGGAATGGTCATGCCCAGCACGAACAGGATCACAGGAATGTTGGCCTGGCCGATGAAGAGTGAGGCCTTTACCAGTGGCTCGTAGGTCAGGCCCAGTTGCTGGCTGGCGGTTCCGAGCACAAAGGCCCAGATCGGCGGCATCGACATCATGATCCTGAACACCGAAGGTTGATTGACTCCCACCGCTTGTCCACCCAGCTTTATCGAAATCCACACACCCAGGCTCCACACCAGCGGCATGGTCATCAGCATATCGTTGAAAGCCGCATAACTGGTTGCCGCCACACCAAAGAAAAACACCAGCACCGGCACGCCAATGTTGAAGGTGTTGCCAAACATGCCCGCCAGCACCAGAGCCGCCCGCGTTGCATCGCTCAGCTGAGGCCACAGTCGCAGCCGGTAGAACATCAGGTAGAGGATTCCGCCCGCCGACAGCGAACCGATGCCGACCAGCAGCGGCACCGAAAGCAGGTTGATGGTGATCGGCGTGGTCGCCGACGCCGCAAAAAGGTTGCACGGAAACAGCAGATACATCACCAGCCGATTGAGAGCGGTGCGCATCTGGTCGACATTGGTGTCGCTGAAGAAATACGGCCACAGTGCACCCGCTGCCGCCAGCAACGACAGCGGCAGCATCACCTGCACCATCAGGTCGAGCAGTTGTGCGGCGTAACTCATCGGGACGAGCCACCCGGGACCAGGCGGCTAAAATAAAGATTTATTTATTAAAAAAATACTTATATTAAATTACTTGCGAACTTCTGGATTAATCAGATTGGGCGGCGTCTCGCCCTTCAGCGCGGCAACCATATTCTTCGCGGCAAGCATCGCCATCGCCTTGCGCGTGGCTTTGGTGGAACTGCCAACGTGCGGCGCCAGCACCACGTTGTCGAGAGCGAGGAATTCACTGTGCAGCTTCGGTTCGTTTTCGTAAACATCGAGACCCGCGCCGAGTATCGTTCCCGATTTCAGGGCCTTGACCAGTGCGGCGTCGTCGACCACGCCGCCGCGGGTCGAATTGATGAGGATCGCCGACGATTTCATTTTTTTGAGCTGCGCCTCGCCGATCAAGTGGTGCGTCGCCGGTGAATACGGCACCTGCAATACCACGAAGTCGGATTGCGCCAGCAGGTCATCAAGCGACACGTAAGTTGCATTGCACTTGCGTTCCAGCTCCGTCGCGATGCGGTTACGGTTGTGGTACAGCACCTTCATTTCGAATCCGGAGGCGCGCCGTGCGATGGCCTGGCCGATGCGCCCCATGCCGATAATGCCCAGCGTCGCATGATGCACGTCCACGCCCAGCCACTGTTTGAGCTGCCAGCCAGTCCATTCTCCGTTGCGCACCCTGCGCTCGATTTCGGTGATGCGTCGCGCCGCTCCCAGCATCAGCGTCCATGCCAGATCCGCCGTGCTGTCATCGAGCACGCCGGGGGTGTTGGTCGCCATTACCCCGCGTGCGGTGCAGGCGGGAACGTCGATGTTGTTGTAACCGACCGCGATGTTGGCTACGACCTTCAACTGCGGCGCCCTCTGCAGCAAGGCAGCATCAACCTTGTCAGTCAGGCAGCACATCAATCCGTCCTTACCCGCGAGCGCTGAAGCCAGTGCCTCCGGCGCGAAAGGTTTGTCCCCCTGATTGTCTTGCACGTCGCAGTGTGCACACAGGTAGCCCAAAGTTTCGTCAAATACTTCGCGGGTCACCAGAATTTTCGGTTTGACTGCAGTCATTTTCCCGTCCTTGCTCAGGTCCTGGTTTTGCGGCGCGCGCCGCCGAACCAGAATTCCTGGGCCATCGCCGCGTCGGGGTTGTTGTCGCGCTGCCAGACGGCCGTGCGGCGCGCCCATGCTAGCTGCGATTTCCAGATTTTCTCGAAGAATGGATTGGTGCTGGAAGTGCGATTGATCAGGTTCTTCCATGCCTTAAGCTGCGCCCGCAGCACCGTAGCCGGAGTGTGCTGAAACTGCACGCGCTGCCGCTCTTGCATCGCGGCAAGATCATCCGGATAACGCTGCAGCACCTTCCACGACATGTCGGTACTAGCTGCATCGGCGGCATGACGCACTATTGCCTGCAGCTCTGGCGGAAATGCATAAAAACGGGCACGGTTGATCAGCACCTCGAAGATGCCGGCAGGCTGGTGATAGCTGCGCTGCATGCAGATGCCGGCAACATCAGCCATACCGAGCCCGCGGTCGGTACTGGGATTGTTGAGTTCTGCAGCGTCAATTTCGCCGCGCTTCATCGCCGCGGCAACGTCTTCGTCGGCAACGGCAACCGGCACGGCGCCCATTTCCCGCAGCAGGTCCGCGGCCAGTCCGGATGAGCGGATGCGCATACCCTTCAGGTCTTCCGGCGAACGCACCGGTTTGCGGAACCAGCCCAGCGGCTGCGCCGGCATCGGTCCGGTAAAAAACGGCACTACGCTCAAGTTGAGCTGGCGATGCACCAGATTCAGGTAGAGTTCTATGCCGCCCCCGTAGTTGATCCAGGCGAGCAGCGCATTGGCATCTATGCCCAGTGCAGGTGCCGCGCTGAACAACGAAAACGCGTGATTGCGACCATGCCACAGCGTCGATACGGCATGGCTGCCGTCGATTTTTCCTCGGTGCACGGCATCGAGCAGATCCTGCGGCTTCACCATCGAACCGGCAGGGAGCACTTCAACTCGCAGGCGCTTGCCCGCCATGTCGTTGATCTTCTTGGCAAAATCCAATGCGTATTCGTGAAAGATATCCCGGGCCGACCAGGCTCCGTGCAGCCGCAGCCGCTGCGGCGACTGCGCAACAGCGACCATTGGGAACCCGGCAATGACACCGGCTCCAGCAACTCCGGCACCTCGCAGAAAACTGCGGCGGGAACCAGTATGCTCTGATTCGCCCCGGCGTGGCAGCATGCCGGGTGAAACGGCTTTACCTGTCACTCGCCTTTGGACTGCAGCGATTGCAAGATATCGACCACGGCCATCACGATCCCAATCAGCGCAACGACGGTCAGCGCAACTTCCTGTAGCTTGAACACTACCGGCGCGATGAACAACAGAAGCAATGCCGCTGCCACGACACCTGCGATTATGTTGAACTTCATTTCAGTGCCTCCATGTCCTTATGGGTTCGCCACGGCAATCAGCCATTTTGCCGTGCGCAGCAAACGCGCATCATCATTGCGACGCCCGACCAGCTGCACGCCCAGCGGCAGGCCGTTTACTCCCTGCATCAGCGGCAAGTTGAGCGCAGGCATGCCGCACAATGTCCACAGCGTACAGAACGACGGGTCGCCGGTGGTATCCGCTGTGGGCGCAGTGCCGGGCACCGCAGGCGTGATGATTGCGTCACAGCGTTCGAAAATCTCTGAAAAACCTTCATTGATCAGAGGTATGCGCGCTTTCGCAAGCTGGTAATCGAGAGCCTTGATCTCGCGTCCGCGGGCGAGTTGCGAGCGCAGCGGTTCCGATATCCGCTCGCGCCCCTTTTCCCATTCCGCATCCAGGCTGGCCGCCATCTCGACTTCCATGATGATGCGATGCCAGTCCTGCGCTTTCGCGACGGTTTCACCCAGATCGATTTCAACGACGCGGTCACCCAGTGCCGACTCCAGTTCCGCGAACGCTTCCCGAGTCTCCGCATCGGTGCGATTCCACACCGGCCCTTTGACGAACGCCACCAGCGGTGGCAGCGGCGGCTCTTCGATTGCGGTTTTGACGAACGGCATGCAGGCACGGGGTTGCGTATCGGGATCCGTCGGATCGAAACCGACGAGTTGCTCGGCAATCAGCGCAATGTCGTCCAGTGTCCGCGCAAAAACACCCATCTGGTCGAGAGTGCGGGAAAGTTTCAACACGCCGCCGCGCGGAATCAGGCCGTGCGTGGGCTTGAAGCCGAACACGCCGCAATAGGCGGCGGGCCGGATCACCGAGCCGTTGGTCTGGCTGCCGATCGCCAGCGGCACCATGCCGGCAGCCACAGCCGCCGCGGAACCGCTCGACGAACCGCCGGGCGTGTGCTTCAGATTATGCGGGTTGCGCGTTTTTCCCGGCGCGTAGGAAGCAAACTCGGTGGTCACGGTCTTACCCATTATGACCGCGCCCGCCGCACGCAGCATCGCAACCACGGTGGCATCGTGCGCGGGCGTGCGACCGGCATGCAGCACACTGCCGTCTTCCGTCGGCAAATCGCCAGTATCGATGATGTCCTTGATGCCGACAGGAATACCGTGCAGTGGACCGTTCGCCCTGCCCTCGCTCCGGTCGGCATCCCGGGCACGCGCCTGCGTCAGTGCGTGCTCCGGATCGAGAAAGGCCCAGGCCTGGACGCGCTCGTCAATTTCCCGCACCCGAGAAAGACAGGCCTCCATCAACTGCTCGGACCCGATCACGCCCTCGCCGATCATGCGCGCGGCATCGGTTGCGGATAGCCAGTTAAGACGGGATGCATCCATTCTGTTATTACTTCCCGTAGATCAGATTCGGCAGCCAGAACATGGTCTGAGGAAACAGGTGCACGAGCACCATCGTCAGTATGACCATGCCGAGGAACGGGAAGCAGCCGCGAAATATCGTCCACAGCTGCAGATACGGTGGCGCTATCCCCTTTAGGTAATACGCGGACATGGCCATCGGCGGCGTCAGAAACGAGGTCTGTAGGTTCAATGCCACCAAAATGCCGAACACCATGGGATCGACGTTGAAATGCGGCAGCAACGGTAGGAATATCGGCACGAAGATAATGATGATCTCAGTCCACTCCAGCGGCCAGCCGAGCAGGAAGATGATCAACTGCGAGAGGATCAGGAACATCGTTGGATTCAGGTCAAGGGCGAGCACGAACTCCTTGATGAGTCCCTCACCACCCAGATACGAGAAAACCGAGGAGAACGTCCACGACCCGACAAACAGGAAACACACCATCGCCGAGGTCCGCGCCGTAAGATAAACGGCTTCCTGCAGCCGCGACCAGCTCAGTGCGCGATAGGCTGCTGCCAGCACCAGGCTGCCAAGCGCTCCGACCGCGGCAGCTTCGGTCGGCGTCGCCAGACCACCAAGAATCGAGCCCAGAACCGCGGTAATTAGCACTGCCAGCGGGACAAACGCCTGGATCAGCAGCAAAGCGGCCTTAGTCCAAGGGACGTTGCTTTCGGCGTCCGGCAGCTTGGGCGCGAGTTTGGGATTGATTACCACCCGGGAAATTACGTAGACAACATACAGGCCCGCCAGCAGGAACCCGGGCAGCAGCGCCGCAGCATACAGGCGGACCACAGACACCGATGCAGCCGCCGAATAGACGATCAGCATAATCGAGGGCGGAATTAGGATGCCCAGCGTGCCGCCGGCGCAGATCACGCCGGAAGACAACTTTTGGTCATAGCCGGCCTTTAGCATCGCCGGCAGCGCCAGCAGCCCCATCAGTGTCACCACCGCACCGACAATGCCGGTCGCTGTGGCAAACATCGCGCAGGTCAGCAACGCGGCAACCGCCATCGACCCCGGGACATGCCGCAGCGCCACCTGCAGACTGTAGAACAGCTTGTCGAGGATGTTGGAACGTTCTATCACGTAACCCATGAATAGGAACAACGGCACCGCCACCAGCACATCGTTGCTCATGATGCTCCAGGTATTCTGGGTCAGCAGATAGAACAGCCTGTTGTCAAAGAAGTCCTGACCCGCCTGATAATACGCATAGAAACCAAAGCAGACGCCCATGCCCATCAGCGTAAACGCGATGGGAAACCCGAGCAGAATCACAAATATGAACAGCCCCAGCATCAACAAGGCAATGACCGGATCGCTCATTTGGCGCCCCCTTTGGTAGTAGCCGCGGTGCCGTGCTGTTCGGCCAGCACATCCTCCAGTTCCTCAACGTCATGCGCCCGCCGGGGCCAGCGATTGTCACGTATGCAAAGTATGCAGCGCAGAACTTCGGCAAATCCCTGGAGAGCCAGCAGCCCGGCACCTAATGGGATCATCATTTTCAACTGCCACACCGGAACACCGACCGGACTGTTAACGCTCACCTCGCGGATCTTGAACGAGTCATATCCATATGCCCAGCCGGCGATTACCAGCGCCAGCACGCCGGGATAAAAAAACAACACGTAAAGTGCCAACTCGACAGTGGCCTGAGTGCGTGGACGCCAGGTTCGGTAAATGAAATCGCCACGGACATGCGCGTTTCTCGACAAGGCATACGAACTCGCCATGAAAAACAGGCCGCCATACATCAGATAGCTGAAATCGAACGCCCAGCTGGTCGGATCATTCAGTACGTATCGTACGAACACCTCGTAGGACGTGCCGAATGTGAGGATGATGATGCACCAGGCAAACGCGTGACCGATCGTCTTGCTCAGCTGGTCAACACCGCTGATGAACCGGTTGATCATGATTCAGCACCCCAGCAACAAAATAATGGGGCGACACCGGACGGCGCCGCCCCTTTGGAACACTTGCTATTTCTCGATTATCCCGGAAGCTTGGTTTTGAATACGTGCTCGTATCCCATCCGGTAATCCGCGTCATTCAGGAAGTGGTAATAGGCAACGCGCTTGGCCCACGCACGCTGCGAATCCACGACTTTCTTGAAGAACGGATCAGCGTCGGACAGCTTCTTGGTCAGGATATCCCACGCATCTAGTTGCGCCTTAAATACCGACTTCGGCGTGCGGATAACATTGACCTTATGCTTGTCTTTCAGCACTTGCAGGTCGCGCGAGTAGTTATCCATCCCGGTCCAGTAGTTCGACTGCGAGGCGGCCTCAACGGCATATTGCCAGATCGCCTGCAGATCCTTGGGAAGGGTATCCCAGCGCTTCTTGTTGATCGCGATTTCAAAGAACTCCATCGCTTGATGGAAGCTGCCCATCTCGTAGTTCTTGATCACGTCCTGTGCGCCAAAACGCATGTCGGAAGTCGGGTTATTGAATTCAAAGGCATCGATCACGCCGCGCTCCAGTGCCGGCACGATTTCGCCACCAGGCAATTGAGTCACTTTCGCACCCATTTGCTGGAACAGGTCGGCCGCCAGACCCACGGTGCGGTACTTCAGGCCTTTCAACTGCTTGGCATCGGTGATCGGCTTCTTGAACCACCCCAGAGGCTGGGTCGGCATCGGCATCGCGAAGAAGCCGACATAGTTCAGTCCCAGTTTCGCCAGCAGCTCGTTGTACATCGCGAGACCGCCGCCGCGATAAATCCATGCCAGCGTCTGCGGAGCATCGCAGCCGTTGATCGGACCGGAACCAAACAGCGACGCAACTTTGGATTTGCCGTACCAGTACACCGGAACAGTGTGGCCGGCATCGAGAACGCCCTTGCTCACCGCATCGGTCACCTCGAACGGCTTCACCACGGCGCCACCAACAAGGTAATCGACTTTAAGACGACCACCCGACATTTCGTTGACGCGCTTGACGAACTCGGTTGCCATCTCGTTGAAAATATCGGTAGCGCTCCAGGCACCCTGCATTTTCAACACAATGGCGGATGGCTTCACCGCCACCGCCGGTGCTGCCGGTGCTGCCGGTGCTGCCGGTGCTGCCGGTGCTGCAGCTGGCTTCGGTGTTTCTTTGCCACAAGCTGCCAACGCGACTGCGGACATTGCCGCGGCGCCAGTCAAGAACTTGCGCCGGGTTGTGCTCGCTTCAGCCGGCTTAACATCCTGTTTTTCAACCATTAATTCCTCCAAATAACGATGACAACACTAAACCGTGACAGGCATTTGCCAATGCAATTGCAGCGACAAAAATCCATCACACTTTTTTTGGACGCCAGCAGGATAGACTGCGGATTTCGCCATGCGCAACGTCATATTACAGACATTTCATCGTATCCCCCAATGACCGCAAAATCAAGCCTACGCCTGTTGCAGATAACCCGCAAATACACCGGCCTAAATGAGGAATAACAAGGGCTACCAGCTCAAAGCAAATACTCGATCAGATACACCAGCAGCAGCACCATCATCCACAGCGCCGTCCCCCCGGTACTCCAGGTCCTGGCAAAGATCCCACGAGGCTGATACAAGGAGCTGACGGCACCGGCTGCGGCTCGCAGGGATTGCAACGCCGGCGCAACTGCAGTCGATACATACCCGTAACCGCAACGGACGGTAGATGCCAGTGCGGGCAGCAGGCGGCGATAAGTCCAGTCCGAGTCGAGATTAACCGACTTCAGCTCAGGCGGATAAATGCCGGTGCGCATCAGCACCGCAAACGCCAAAGCTGAAAACACCAGCAGTTGCACCTGGTCGAGGATATGGGTCGGGGTATAGGGAGCGTAATCAACGCTAAACGGCAGCAAACGATAAAACAGGCTGGGCGCACAACCAATGCCGATGCACAATGCAGCAGCGGCACCCATCGCGATCAGCATGCTGGTCGGCGCCTCCCGGCAGCGGATGCCAGAATCGTGCGCGAAAAACGCGAAATACGGAATCTTGATGCCGGCATGATGAAATACGCCTGCCGAAGCGAACAGTAGCACCAGCCAGACGAACAGATAACCCTCGCCCGCGGCTGCACTCATGATCATGGATTTTGTGACGAATCCGCTGAACAGCGGAAATGCTGAAATCGAAGCGGCACCGACAATGCAGAATCCGGTGGTCCACGGCATTGATTTGTAAAGCCCTCCGAGTTCACTACCTTTCACAGTGCCCGCCCTCATCAAAACGGCCCCCATCGACATGAACAGCAGTCCCTTGAACAGGATGTCGGCAAACGCGTGCGCAACGGCGCCGTTCAGTGCCATTTCGCTGCCGATGCCGACGCCGACCACCATGAATCCCAGTTGGTTATTCATGCTGTACGCCAGAACCCGTCGCAGATCGTTTTCGATCACCGCATAGAAAATCGGAAAGGCCGCCATCGCGGTGCCGACATAGATCAGCATGTCTTCACCGGCAAAGCCGCGTGCCAGCGCATAAATCCCGATTTTTGTAGTGAAGGCCGATAGCACCACGGTACCGGTCGCAGTTGCCTCGGGATAGGCATCCTGCAACCAGTTGTGCAGCAGCGGAAATGCGCACTTGATGCCCAGCCCGAGCAGTATCAGCCAGCCGCCCGGGCTTTCCAGCCCGATATGGTCGAACATCACGCCCTCTCCCGCGGCAACCCTCACCGCGATCCCCGCAAGCAGTAGCATGCCTGCCGCGAGCTGCACTGCCAGATAGCGCATGCCGGCGCCAAATGATGTACTGGAATGCCGGGCCCAGATGAGGATGACCGAGGAAACCGCCGCAATTTCCAGGAACACGAACAGCGTCAGTAGGTCTCCGGCAAACACGGCGCCCAGCGCACTGCCCGCATACACCAGGGTCGCGGTCTGCTGCGCAGGACTGTCTTCATGCAGCGCATAGATCGCAGCCAGAAATACCGCCAGCAGGAATACGTAGGAAAAGAGCAAGCTCAGCTTGTCGATACGCATCAGCACGAGCTGCGCGCCCAGAAATTCGACCTGCCAGTAACTGCCGTGCTGAAGGCCCAGCACCAGAACGAATGCAGCCAGTGGCAGCAGTAGGGTCAGCGCAGCCCGGGCGCGTCCGCGCAGCAGCGGTACGAGTACCGCGCCTAGAATTAGCAGCAGCGGGACCGGGAAATCACCGCTCATAGTAATCCTCGCTGCGCATCAGCAATCGGCGCAGGCCCTTGGCCGAGACCACCAGCACCACGCATGCAACAAAGCCGAAAAAACCATAGAAGGAAAACCAGCCTGCGAACATGAAATCCTCATGCTTGTGCAGCAGCAGATCACACAGAACCAGCAGGATGCCAATCACCCACAGGCCCTGATAAAGCCTAGTCACGTTGGCAGGATCGTCGAGCCAGTAACGTTTTTCGCCTGTTTTCACCGGATTCTCCATGCAGTTACGACGAAGACACCAGTTGCCGCGCCAGCGTGAGCGGAAACTCCATGCCGAAAAACAGCGCTAGCACGCCAGTTGCAGTAATGACCATCGCCACGATCATCGACAGGGGCGCCTCGCCGTGAGGATGGGCGTCTTCCGCGGGAGTGCGGAAATACGCGGCGTAAATCACCGGCAGAAAATAGGCCGCATTCAGCAGCGTACTTGCCGCCAGAACAGCTAATACCACCAGGTGCCCGCCCTCTGCGGCGCCTAGAATGATGTACCACTTGCTAAAAAAACCCGCAGCAGGTGGAATCCCGACCAGAGACAGCGCGCCGACCGTAAAAGCCGCCATCGTCCACGGCATGCGCCGGGCAATACCGTCCATCTCGCTGACGTTGGTCTTGTGGGCTGCCGTGTAAATCGAACCCGCGGCGAAGAACAGCGTGATCTTGCTGACGGCATGGGTTACGATGTGCAACGCGGCGCCAATCACCGATAGCGGCGTCAGCAGTGCCACAGCCAGCACCACGTAAGACAGCTGGCTGATCGTCGAATAAGCGAGCCGCCTTTTCAGATTGTCGGAATTGAGGGCCACCACCGACGCGGCAATGATCGTGAACCCGGTAATGAACGGCAGCCAGTCGACGCTGCTCAGGCCAGCAATGCGTTCCACGCCAAAAATGTAGACCACCACCTTGACCACTGAGAACACGCCCGCCTTGACCACGGCAACCGCATGCAGCAGTGCTGATACCGGCGTCGGGGCTACCATCGCTGCCGGCAGCCAGCGATGTATAGGCATCACCGCAGCCTTGCCGATACCGAAAATGAACAGGGCGAGCAGGCCGCCGATCGCGGCATTGGAAATTCCGTTGCCGAGCACGCCTCCGGGCGTGAACTCGATATTACCGGTCATGCTCCATGTCGTGACAATCGCAATCAGCATCAGCGTCAGCGACGTTCCCATCAGGATTCCCAAATAAACACGTCCCGCCTTGCGCGCCTCGTCATCCTGATGATGGGTAACCAGCGGATAGGTCACCAGCGTCAGCAGTTCATAAAATAGGAACAGGGTCAGCAGGTTCGCCGAGAACGCGATGCCCAGCGTGCAGGCGATGGCGAGCGCAAAGCAGGCGAAAAACCGTGACTGGTGGTCTTCGTCATTTCCGCGCATGTAGCCGATGGAATACAGCGTGCTGATCGGCCACAGCACACCGGCCACCAGAGCAAACAGCATACCCAGCGGCTCCAGCCGGAATGCCAATGCCACACCGGGAAGTATCTCAATTAGTTGTAGTTCCGGTCGCGCCCCACCCATTACTCCGGGGGTCAGGCCCAGGACACATGCCAGCACGACCCCGGCAGCCGTAAAAGACAACCCTTCGCGCACATTGGGGCTACGATGCGCGAACGCCACAGCCAGCGCACCGAGCACCGGAGCGGTAACTGCGAGTAGCATCAGATTCTGGGGGGTCATTTCGACCCTCCAAGCAGCACGGCCGCGGCATCACGCGCGCCGCCAAGGGACTGCGAGGTATCGAGACCGAAATACACGCAGGCCGCAACCAGCAGCAACGCCGGCAGCAACCACGCCAGCGGCTCCTCCGACCTGCCATTTGCGGACTCTGCTGAAAGTGGGCGCAGGTAAGCCATCTCTACAAACCGCCAGACATACGCAGCAGCTAGCAACGAACTTGTGGCGATTGCAGCAACCACCCACCAATATCCGTTCTGCACAGCGGCAAGAACCAGATGCCATTTGGTGATAAAGCCTGCGGTGCCCGGAACGCCGATCAGGCTCAGTCCCGCAACAACGACGCCTGCGCAAGTCAGCGGCATGCGCCGCGCAAGCCCGGCCAACGCATCAAGACGATCGCTGCCGACGCGCAGCAGGATGCCTCCTACCAGCATGAACAGCGCGGTCTTGGTGATCGCATGATTGAAGAGGTGTACGACCGAGGCGGTCATCCCGTCTGCGTTTACAAAGCTCAGTCCCAGCGTGATGTAGCCGATCTGTGCCACACTGGAATAAGCCAGTAGGCGCCGCAGGTCCCTTTCGAATACCGCGACCAGCGACGCGACGATCATCGCCGCCACAGACAGCACCGCGAGCGTGTCCAGCAACGGCAAGGCCAGAAGATCCAGGCGCATGCCGAATATGCCAAACACAAAGCGCATCAGCACGTAGAGCGAAACCTTGGTGGCGGTGCCGGCCATGAAGGCGGCAACCGCTGTCGGCGCACCCGAATAGGCCCCCGGCAGCCAGATATGCAACGGAAACAGCGCGATTTTCAGGGAGAGGCCCACAGTAATGAATGCCAGCGCGGCCAGCACCGGGCGCGTCTCGCCGACATCTGCAATTCGCACGGCCATGTCGACCAGATTCAGCGTACCCGTCATCAGGTAGAGCAGACCGACGCCGATGATATAGAACGTGGCGCCAATCGTACCCATGATCAGGTACTGAAAGGCGGCGTGCAGCGCGCTGCGGCTGCGCCCCAAGGCTATCAGCACATATCCGGACAGCGAGGATATCTCCAGGAACACGAAAATATTGAAAGCATCACCGGTAATCGCCATACCCAGCAGTCCGCACAGGCACAACACAAACATCGCATACACCAGGTAGTGACGATCCGAAGGCACTTCAGCTGCGATGCTCGATCGCGCGTAGGGAAGAACGACTGCGGAAATCAGCGATACCAGCACCAGCACAAAAGCATTGACTGCATCAACCCGGTATTCGATACCCCACGGAGGTGGCCAATTGCCTATGGCGTAGGAAATCACGCCGGCAGACTGAACTTGGATCAGCAGCGCAACGGCAATCCCGAGCGCAGTCCAGCTGATCAGCGTGGCGATCAGCCATCCCGCGCGGCCACCGCGCAGCAGCACGATCAGCGGGGCCGCCAGCAGAGGGATGACGACCTGCAGCGCAGGCAAATGTTCGGATATCAAGACCGTGCTCCGCCCTGATCATCTTTGCCCTGCGCGTCGAGTATCTCATCCTCGTCGGTGGTACCGTAGGCCTCGTGGATGCGCACAACCAGAGCAAGTCCCAGGGCAAGAGTGGCGATCCCCACCACGATCGCCGTCAGGATCAGCACATGCGGCAGCGGATTCGAATACACCGTGAACTGTTCCGAAACGATCGGCGCGGTACCGCCGATCAGTTTTCCCGGCGCGATATAGAGCAGGTAGACGGATGTCTGGAAGATCGCCAGTCCGATCAGCTTCTTGATCAGGTTGCTGCTTGCGACGATGATGTACAGGCCGGCCACCATCAGCAGCATCGTTACCCAGTAACCGTAATGTCCGGCAAATGTCATCGGCAGAGCCTCAATCGCGCATACCGCGGCCACGGCCGGCAAAGACGTAGAAAATCTTAAGCATGACGCCGCTGACGGTAATCAGCACGCCGAGCTCCACTAGCAGGATGCCGCGATGCTGCCCCGCCACCGGATCGCCGGCGAGAACGAAATAGTCGAGAAAATTACCACCCAGTAGCATCCCGGCGACCCCGACCCCGGCGTACAGCAATACTCCTGCAGCAAGCATGGACTCGACTGCGGCGTCGGGAACCAGTACGCGGGCCGCCGGAAGACCGAAGATCAACGCGTAGAAAATGATCGCGGCTGCGCACATCACACCCGCCTGGAACCCGCCCCCCGGACCGAAGTCACCGTGAAACTGCACATACAACGCAAACAGCAGCATGAACGGTATCAGCAGCTTGGCAATGACACGCAATACGAAAAAGTCGCGCATCAGGATTTCCTCTCTTTCTTGCGCTGGCGACGCAGCAATGCAATTACGCCGATGCCCGCGGTAAACACCACCGTCGTTTCACCCAATGTGTCAAAGCCGCGATAACTGGCAAGCACCGCGGTCACTACATTGGGCACCCCCGTCTCCTTCGGTCCCTCCTTGATGTAGCGGGGTGCCACATGCGTATGAATCGGCGCATTGGGATCTGAAAACAGTGGAAGCCCCAATGTGCCGTATACCAACACAGCACCAACACCAATCGAAACTAGCGAAGCCGATACAACCCGTCGTAGCGGCCGAGACTCCTCCGCGCGAGTCAGATACAGCGCACCAAGAAACAGCACGGTGGAAATGCCGGCACCGACTGCTGCCTCTGTCATTGCCACGTCGACGGCATCCAGCGCCACCAGCACGGTCGCCATCAAAAAACTGTAGATGCTGCTAAGCACGACCACGGCAAACAGGTTGCGCTGCATGATGATGGCCAGAACCAGCAGCGCCAGCAGGGTCAGCAGCACATTGATGATCAGCGCTTCGATGCGCCCTCCCCGTCCGCCAGCAACGGCCTAAGCCCCCGCGCCAGTGCCGCCTTGCACAGTGCGTGCGTCGCTGTCGGACTGGTAAAGAAAATCAGCACGCCGATGATGATCAGCTTGACGGTAATCAGGGTGAGTCCCGCCTGCAACATCATCCCCAACAGCAGCAAACCCGCTCCGGCGGTGTCTGTCACGCTAGCGGCATGAACACGTGTGTAAAAATCAGGCATGCGGTTCATGCCGATCGCGCCGATTACGCAAAACAACGCGCCGGTCAGCAGGCAAAACCAGCTAATGACATTGACCAGATTGCTCATTGTCTTGGGTTCTCGCTGCCAGGTTCACCAAGATCGCCGAAATGAAAGAACTTCAGCACGGCGATGGTGCCCACCACATTGAGCAGGCCGTAGATAATCGCCAGGTCGAGAAACTCAGGGCGGCCGGTCAGAAAGCCGATCACCGATAGCAGCAGTACGGCCAGCGTGCCGATGGTATTCGCCGCCTGAATACGGTCAAAAACGGTAGGGCCCAGTATGGCCCGCGCCAGCACCAACGCCAGCGCAACCAGCAAACCGGCAGCAGCAGCGGTGAATATCAATCCGATCCTCTCAAGGCTATCCCTTCGAACCGGTTCACCCGGGCATTCATTTCACTGTCGACGCAGCCTTGCGCGTTGTCTCTGGTCAACCCGTGCACCACAAATTCGCCCGGTTCGACTTCCACGGAAATCGTTCCTGGCGTCAGAGTAATTGAATTGGCATGCGTCACCACCCCCACCACGGTACGCTGACCCGGCGCAAACTTGACCAAAGTCGGCGAAATCGGCAGTCGCGGATCAAGGATGATCCGCGAAACCGCCCATGCCGATTTAACGATTTCCTTGATCAGCCAAGGCCAGTATGCAAAGGCAGCAGGTCCGAGATGGACCGGGTGTCCCTCGTGATCGATGATATCCATCCGCCCCGCAAGCCAAGCCACCGCCAGGGCCGAAAGCACCCCTGCGCCCAGAAGGAATGATGTAAAAAAACCGGATAACACCACCCAGAACAGGAACAGCGCAATCGTCAGGCTGATGAAGTGAATCATTGATTTTTTTCCAGGCGGCACAAACGATTACCGCATATTTTTTTGTTCCGGCGATTTTACGTTTTCCACATTGCACCCACAACCGGTGACACGCTGTAAATCATATTACAAAATATAATACATCGCGGTACCGTCGGCAAAGCGGTACGGTAACTGTCACTTCACGACATCAACAGTAAATGCACACGATACGGACCGTGCGCGCCAAGAGTGACGGTTTGCTCGATATCCGCGGTCCGCGAAGGGCCCGAAATGAAATTCACCGCGCGCGGCATGGCGCCGTGCTCGGAACGCAGCAGCTTCCAGCCATCTTCCATGCCGGACACAATGCGGCTGCGCCGCACCACTGCAATGTGCGTTTCCGGCAGCAGGCTCACCGCCGCCGGCGTATTCTGTCCAGACAGCATCATCAGTGTGCCGGTTTCGGCAATGGCACAAAAAGCACCGGTAATGCCCACCAGATCGTTGCCGTGTGCAGCACGCGCCTCTACCCTCAGCCCCTGTGCAGCCCAATTGAGTTTCGCCAATTCGGGCCAGCACACTGCTACAGGCTCAAGATCCATACCTCTCAGGTAACGCGCTACAGCTGACGGCACTTCCTGCAGCCCCTCGACCTCGCCGAAGGTCGTCATCAGGCTCTGCGCGCGGTTAAGGAAACGCGCTACCAGATCGACATCGACAGCGGGACGCGGCCCCTGCGGATGCGTCGCAAGATACTGCGCTACCACCTGCCGCTCAGCCTCGGCTGCCGACACCGCCCTGCCCTGACGGGTGCGAATGCGGGCGAGAATGTTTTCGCGGGCAGACACAGCTTTCTCTTAACCCAGCGTAGGCATGTTGAAGCCTGACGGTATCGCTTTGTCGTCGGGCCAGCGCGCAGTTACCACCTTGCCGCGGGTATAAAAGCGCACACCTTCGGAACCGTGAACGTGCTGATCGCCAAACAACGAATTACGCCAGCCACCGAACGAGTAATAGGCGATTGGCACCGGAATCGGCACGTTGATGCCGACCATGCCGACTTCGATCTCGCGCTCGAAGCGCCGCGCCGCACCACCGGAGCGGGTGAACACCGCCGTGCCATTGGCGTAGGGATTGGCATTGATCAACGCAATCGCCTCATCCAGCGATTTCACCCGCAGCACCACCAGCACCGGGCCAAAGATTTCATCCTTGTAGATAGACATGTCGAGTTTGACGTGATCGAACAGCGAGGCGCCGATGAAAAAACCGTCCTCATGCCCTGACACTTTCAGTCCGCGACCGTCGAGCACCAGTTTCGCGCCAGCAGCCACACCCTGATCGACATAATTTGAAATATTGTCACGGTGAATCCGGCTGATCACCGGGCCCATGTCAGCATCCTTCTGTGACCCGGGACCGATCTTAAGCTTTTCCGCTGCGGCTTTCAGCCTGGCCACCAGTTGATCGGCAATGTCTTCAACCGCCACCACCGCGGAAATCGCCATGCAGCGCTCGCCGGCCGAGCCGTAGGCCGCGCCGATCAGTCCGTCGGCAGCGAAATCCAAATCAGCATCGGCCAGCACTACGGCGTGGTTCTTGGCGCCGCCC
>JAYOED010000098.1:855-7407 GCA_038106575.1 Burkholderiales bacterium | reverse complement strand
TCACCGGAAAGAGAACGTTTTTAAGCAGTTTTTGAAAATCTATTTTGGTTACGTTCAGCCTTGTTACCTTATTTTAAATCATATGGTTATTATTTATACTGATATTGCAGAGTGTGAGCAATTTCATAATACTCAACAAACTAAAGTTTTAGACTGAGACTGTAATGCGTTCACTTTTGGTGTTGGTGGTGGTGCGGTTTCGGTCAATACCAGCTAGGAATATGTTGTTCGCTAATTTTCTCTTGCAGATCAGTGCACAAACTCCGCCGCGGCGGGGCTTGTTTTTTGGGTCGACACCCTAGCAAATTGCGGTTTTAGCGGTTCTTTCCCATTTTTCACCTATAATCATAAGCTTATTAATCTGTTAGTTACAAAGCCACGAAAAGTTGATGCCGGCTGCTGAAAACACCGCGGGCGCCAAAGCTGCCCGCAATCCGTTACCCCCCAAAATTGCCGCGCTGTTGCGCGAATCGTGGTGGCTGGCTTTCCTCGCAGTCGCGTTGTACCTGTTGTTGATACTGCTCAGCTTTCACAAGGCAGATCCCGGCTGGTCACACAGTGTTGTGGTCGACCGAATCGAAAATGCTGGCGGTGTGATCGGCGCCTACGTAGCTGACCTGCTGTTGTTCGTATTCGGGGTTTCCGCTTACTGGATTTTGGCACTGTGTGGCGCGCTTGTGCTCTGGGGTTTCCGACGAATCGAAACCGTGAGCGAAACTGACCGCCGGCCTTATGCAGTAGCCCTGATCGGTTTTGCGGTGCTGATACTGGCTAGTTGCGGTATCGAATCACTAAGACTGTATACGCTGAGGGCTGCATTGCCCGGTGTGCCAGGAGGGGTGGCGGGGGCATTGGTTGGTGAGGGGCTGGCCGGTATTACGGGATTCAACGGCGCGACGCTGCTACTTTTGCTGGCTTTGGCTGTCGGTATGAGCCTGTTTACTGGTATCTCGTGGCTGACTGTGATCGAGAAAATCGGGGGCTGGTCCGAGTCATTTTACGGACTTATCGTCAGAAAACTTCAGGAACACGCTGATCGCAAGGCCGGCGAGGTGGCCAATGAAAAACGCGTAGGGGCAGTGGAAGAAAGTAAGAAAATCATCGAATCGCACGAGCCGGTGCGAATAGAGCCGCCGCGCATCGAAATTCCGAAGTCGGCTCGTGTCGAACGGGAAAAACAGGTACCGCTGTTCGGCGATCTTCCGGATACGCTGTTGCCGCCGCTTAGCCTGCTTGACGATGCCGATTCCAATGTTGAAACAGTTTCCGCGGATACGTTGGAATTCACCTCGCGTCTGATCGAGAAAAAGCTGCTGGATTTCGGGGTTGAGGTCAAAGTGCTTACTGCCTATCCCGGGCCCGTGGTAACCCGTTTCGAAATCGAGCCCGCGGTTGGTGTGAAGGGCAGCCAGATCATCAACCTGGTGCGTGACCTGGCGCGTGCGCTGTCAGTGCTGAGCATACGCGTCGTCGAAACTATTCCGGGTAAGAGTTACATGGGGCTGGAAATTCCTAACCCCAAGCGACAAATTGTCAGGCTTTCCGAAATCGTCAGTTCCCAGGTTTATGCGGACATGGGCTCGCCGCTGACGCTGGCACTGGGCAAAGACATCGCCGGCAACCCTGTGGTGGCGGACCTCGCGCGCATGCCGCACCTGCTGGTTGCCGGAACAACAGGCTCGGGCAAATCGGTGGCGATCAATGCGATGATCCTGTCGCTGGTCTACAAGGCGCCGCCGTCCCAGGTGCGACTGATCCTGGTCGACCCCAAAATGCTAGAGCTGTCGGTCTACGAAGGCATCCCGCACCTGCTGGCGCCTGTGGTCACCGACATGCGCCTGGCGGCCAACGCGCTGAACTGGTGTGTCGGCGAAATGGAGCGCCGCTACAAGCTGATGTCGATGCTGGGCGTGCGCAACATGGCGGGTTTCAACCAGAAGGTGCGCGACGCCATCAAGAAAAAAGCGCCCCTCGACAATCCACTGAGTTCGACTCCCGATAATCCGGTGCCGCTACACGAAATGTCACTGATCGTGGTGGTGATCGACGAACTTGCCGATTTGATGATGGTGGTCGGCAAGAAAATCGAGGAACTGATTGCGCGGCTGGCGCAGAAAGCGCGCGCAGCCGGCATTCATCTGATATTAGCGACCCAGAGGCCGTCGGTCGATGTCATTACCGGCCTGATCAAAGCAAACATTCCGTCGCGGATTGCTTTCCAGGTTTCAGCCAAGGTCGATTCGCGGACCATTCTCGACCAGATGGGCGCGGAGGCGCTGCTGGGTCAGGGCGATATGCTGTTCCTTCCACCGGGGCAGGGATATACCCAGCGCGTGCACGGGGCCTTTGTTGATGATCAGGAAGTGCACAAAGTCGTTGAACACCTGAAGAGCCTGGCCGCTCCGCAATACATTGAGGAAGTCCTCGAAAGTCCTGAAGCTTCGGTAGAGGGAGGCATCGACGGTGGTGAGGGCGGCAACGGCGAGGCTGATCCTTTATATGATCAGGCCGTGGCTATCGTGTTGAAAACCCGCCGACCGTCGATTTCACTCGTTCAGCGCCACCTGCGGATCGGCTACAACCGCGCGGCACGCCTGATCGAGCAGATGGAGCGTTCGGGACTGGTGTCGCCCATGCAGTCCAACGGCAATCGAGAGGTGATGGCGCCGGCATCGGCCGTGGACGAGGATTAACGGGCTTGGACAACTTTTCCGGATTCTTGCTTTGCGATGCTTATGAGCATCCGATTTCTGTTCCTGCTGCTTCTGTTGCTGCCGGTTTGGGCTTCTGCAGGCGATGCAGGTCCCCGCGGCATGCCTTTCGAAGTCTACATCCGGCTCGAATACGGCATGACCGAGGGTGAGCTGGTATTGAGGGCGAGCAGGCCCGATCACCAGTCACTGGATAATTTCCGGGAGGGGCGGAAATCGTTCTACTATTTCCCGACTACGGCCAATCCGTACTTGACCACGGTTACCCTGTACTCGGGTCGTATCATCAACATCGAACGCGTGAGAAAATCCAACTAATGCGAATCCTTCTGTTTGCGCTGGTGCTTGCGCCTGCCATCGCAGGTGCTGCCGGTACTGAGGCATTGAAGTCGTTTCTCGGCCAGACGCAGACGCTCAAGGCACATTTCGCTCAGATGGTGCTCGACAAAAACCTCAAACAGCTGCAACAGGCCCAGGGTGTCATGCAGTTCTCTCGGCCTGGAAAGTTCCGCTGGGACTATGTCAAGCCCTACGAGCAGACCATTGTCGGTGACGGCAGCTATTTGTGGATTTACGACAAGGATCTCAATCAGGTCACGATGCGCAAGCTTGATCGCGCGCTTGGTTCGAGTCCTGCGGCACTGCTGGCAGGCAGCAACGACCTCGAACGCGACTTCACGTTGTCCAATGCGGGCGAGCAGAACGGACTAGATTGGCTGGATGCTGTGCCGAAAAATCGTGATACCGCGTTTGAGCGAGTACGTATCGGTTTCGGAAAATCGGGGATCGAGGCGATGGAGCTGCGCGACCAGTTTGGGCAGGTCACGGTGATCACCTTTGCCGATGTTGAACGCAATCCGCGTATCGCTGCGGAAGTGTTCCGTTTCGTGCCGCCTCTTGGCGCGGATGTTATTCGCGAATAAGACTACCACGGGCCCGTGAACGACCTGTTCGCGAAACGTGAACCCGATGCGCCGCTGGCCGAACGCATGCGGCCGCGCACTCTGGACGATGTGGTCGGGCAGCAGCATTTACTTGGTGCCGGCAAGCCGCTGCGACTCGCTTTCGAGTCCGGAAAACCGCATTCATTGATCCTGTGGGGTCCGCCGGGTGTGGGCAAAACTACGCTGGCCCGTCTGATGGCGCAGGCATTCGAGGCCGAGTTCATCGCGATATCCGCAGTGCTGGCCGGCGTCAAGGAAATCCGCGAGGCCGTGGCCCTTGCAGAGACCGTGTTGCAGCAAAGCGGGCGCCGTACCATTCTATTTGTCGACGAGGTTCACCGTTTCAATAAGTCCCAGCAGGACGCGTTCCTGCCGTTTGTCGAACAGGGGCTGATCACCTTTATTGGTGCCACTACGGAAAACCCCTCGTTCGAGGTTAATAGCGCGCTGCTGTCTCGGGCGGCGGTCTACGTGTTGCATCCGCTGAAGGGGGACGATCTTGCAGGTTTGCTGAAGCGTTCAGCTGAAAAGATGCCTGTTGCGCTGGATTTTTCCTCCGGGGCGTGCAAGGCGCTGGTGGCTTATGCCGAGGGCGATGCGCGTCGGATGCTCAACATGGTGGAGCAGGTGGCAACCGCTGCAGCCCAAAGCAAGCAGACCGATATTAACGAGACCTTCGTCCAGAGGACGCTGACGCCGGGACAGCGTCGTTTCGACAAGGGCGGCGATGCCTTCTACGACCAGATCTCGGCGCTGCACAAATCGGTGCGCGGTTCGGCGCCGGATGCCGCGCTCTACTGGATGACCCGCATGCTCGATGGCGGCGCCGACCCTTTGTACATCGGACGCAGGCTGATCCGCATGGCGGTTGAAGACATCGGATTGGCCGATGCGCGCGCGCTGCGTATGACGCTCGATGCCTGCGAGACCTACCAGCGCTTGGGGTCACCCGAAGGCGAACTCGCTCTGGCGCAGGCTGTGCTGTATCTGGCGATCGCGCCGAAAAGCAATGCGGCCTATGTCGCGTTCGGGCGCGCGCGTGAACTGGTGGGCAAGGACGGATCACGCCCGGTTCCCGAACATCTGCGCAACGCACCGACAAGTCTGATGAAGGATCTGGGCTACGGCCGTGAATACCGTTACGCTCACGGCGAGCCGGAAGCCTACGCAGCAGGGGAGAACTATCTGCCCGAGGGTATGTCGCCATTCAAACTCTACGAGCCTACGGACCGCGGTCTGGAGGGAAAGATCGCCGAGAAGCTGGCTTATTTGCGCACGCTCGATCGCGAGCGAATGAAATAGCATAAGTATTATTCTGAATGGTGATCTCAGCGGGGGATTGTGGGAAAATCCGCCGTTCTGATTAGCGGTAACGGGATTTCGAGGTTCACATGCTCGATATAGCAGTATTGAAGGCGGACATCCGGGCGGTCGCCGGCCGGCTCGCCGATCGCGGCTTTAAGCTGGATACGGCACAGTTTGCTGCGATTGAAGCCAAGCGCAAGGCCATCCAGACCGAAACCCAGGAACTGCAGGCGAAGCGGAATGCGCTGTCGAAGCAGATCGGCCAGTTGAAAGCGAAAAAAGAGGATGCTTCTTCGCTGATGGCTGAGGTCAACGCGCAGGCCGACCAGTTGAGGGCGCTGGAAACGAAGCTGCAGGATGCCCAACAGCGGCTCAACGATTTCCTGATGGTAATTCCCAACTTGCCGCATGAGTCGGTGCCATCGGGCAAGTCTGCTGACGATAATGTCGAAGTACGGCGTGTCGGCGAGCCGTGCAAGTTTGATTTTGCGGTCAAGGACCATGTCGACGTGGGCGCGGGTCTGGGGCTCGATTTCGATACCGCAGGCAAGATTTCCGGCGCGCGCTTCATGGTGCTCAAGGGCGGTGCCGCACGGCTGCATCGGGCAATTGCCCAGTTCATGCTTGATGTGCACACGCAGGAGCACGGTTATACCGAGGTTTATGCGCCGTACATAGTGACAGGGGATTGTGCCAATGGCGTATCCAGTCTCGCCAAATTCAAGGATGACCTGTTCAAGATCGAAGGCCGCGACCTCTACCTTATCCCGACTGCCGAATATCCGGTCACGAATTTCGTCCGCGACCAGATTCTGGGGTATGCGGAACTGCCGCTGAAGTTTGTCTGTCATACGCCGTGTTTTCGCAGCGAGGCGGGTTCCTACGGCAAGGATACCCGCGGTATGATTCGTCAGCACCAGTTCGACAAGGTTGAACTGGTGCAGATCATCAATCCCGAGCGGTCCTATGCCGGGCATGAGGAACTGACTGCTCACGCCGAGACAATTCTGAAAAAACTCGAACTTCCGTTCCGCACGGTTACGCTGTGTACCGGTGATTTGGGTTTTTCTGCTGCCAAGACCTACGACATCGAAGTGTGGCTGCCGGGGCAGAACGCATACCGCGAGATCTCATCGTGCAGCAATTTCGAGGGATTCCAGGCGCGGCGCATGCAGGCTCGGTTTCGAAACGCCAAAAACAAGACCGAAACGGTGCATACATTGAACGGTTCGGGGCTTGCGGTCGGCCGCACGCTGGTGGCGATCCTGGAGAATTTCCAGCGTGCCGAAGGCGGCGTCGACATCCCGGTCGCGCTGCAGCCTTACATGGGCGGGCTGAAGACGCTGCAGCCCGTGCTATAGGGCTGGTGCACTGGTAAAATCCAGCCTCTTGCAGCCAGTCACAGGTTTCAGGAGAGGTGGCAGAGTGGTTGAATGTACCTGACTCGAAATCAGGCATACGTGCAAGCGTATCGTGGGTTCGAATCCCACCCTCTCCGCCAATTTGATGACGCTAACCTGCTGAATAAAATAATAAATTATTAAAATATTATTTCAGCAATTAATCTTTTACCCACTTTTTTACCCATAGTT
>JAYOED010000098.1:0-845 GCA_038106575.1 Burkholderiales bacterium | reverse complement strand
ACCCAAAAGCATATCCAAAACTATACCGCTTGGTTCAAAGGTGTTAACACGCCAAGCCCGATTCAAAATTAACCCCACCGGCCCTTTTCACAGCGAACGTACGACCCCACAAAAATCCCGCCAGTCCGACCCCCACCCACCCGGCACCCCCCCAATTTCAGTTTGGGACTCCGGCCTAGCCTTTACACTAGATTTTGGACGAACGGGGTGAGTGTTTTGGAGGTTCCTGCACGGCCTGTCCCAGCCCTTTGGTAATCGTTCTAAGCAGAATCTAGAGAAAATCACCCACTCTAGAGAAGCTATTGCGGACTGCCCAAAGACTGACCGTTATGGCAGGAAGCTATGCAAAGTCTTTGTGTGGCCTCTTAATTGTCCTACCTGCGAAAAGACGCTCGACGCAGGGCTGGAACAGATACGGGCTGGTTTTGCTTGGTGGTATCGGGCATATGCTAAAGACCAACCAAAGGCAGACCGAGAGTTATACGATCAGGCGGAAATCGACGCACGGTTGCGGAAACGAGGCCTTTGGGTAGACGATAAGCCTGTGCCGCCGTGGGGGTAGCGGCGTTTAAAATGAGCTAAAAGGGGTTTATCAAACCCGGGGGCGATTCATTATCTTAAGAAATATCGTGACTGAAGTTAAACCATTTCAGTTGAGCCGATTTATTGATGCCCAAAAAATCTTATATGGGCAGGTAATTGATGAACTACGTCGAGGAGAAAAAAGATCGCACTGGATTTGGTTTATTTTTCCCCAAATTAAGGGGCTTGGTTCTAGCGAACAGTCGCAGCTATATGCCATTCAGAGTGCTGAAGAGGCTGAGGCATACTTAGCCCATCCGATC
>JAYOED010000097.1:0-7458 GCA_038106575.1 Burkholderiales bacterium | reverse complement strand
GAGCCGATTCATCAGGTACACCGCATCGATCTTCGCGATTTGTGCGGCATAGATGACCAGAGGGAAAGCGTCGAACGCAACACGCGGCAATTCGTCGAAGGATTGCCTGCAAACAACGTATTGCTCACCGGCGCACGCGGTACCGGAAAATCATCGCTGGTCAAAGCGCTGCTCAACAAGTACGCGCCGAAGGGCTTGCGTGTCATCGAGGTTGAGAAGCGCGATCTGACTGATTTACCAGACATCGTCGAGCTGATCCACGTGCGCCCCGAGCGTTTTATTCTCTATTGTGACGATCTTTCGTTCGAGGCCGACGAGCCGGGCTACAAAGCGCTGAAGGTCGTGCTCGACGGTTCGGTGGCTGCGGCCTCCGAGAACTGCCTGATCTATGCCACTTCCAATCGCCGGCACCTAATGCCGGAGTTCATGCACGAGAATCTCGAATATCAGCATGTCGGCGAGGAAATCCATCCGGGCGAAACCAGCGAGGAAAAAGTTGCGTTGTCCGAGCGCTTTGGTTTGTGGGCGTCATTTTATCCCTTTGACCAGGACGAGTATCTGCGCATAGTTCAAGTGTGGCTGCATCATTTCAAGGTGACAGGCGGCAAGAGCGCAGAAGTTGAGCACGCGGCGCTGCAGTGGGCGTTGTCACGAGGATCACGAAGCGGCCGCGTTGCCTGGCAGTTTGCCCGCGATTGGGCGGGTCGCACCCGGCTCACCCGCCGTAAATAATCGTCATGACTGCGCCCGCTGATCGTCGGCGTATCGACGTGGTGGCGGCGGTAATTCAACAGCCCGACGGACGGTTTTTGCTGGCTCAGCGTCCTGCCGGCAAGGTCTATGCAGGTTACTGGGAATTTCCCGGCGGAAAAGTTGAGACTGGAGAGAGTCCGGCGCAGGCATTGTCGCGCGAGCTTCACGAAGAGCTTGGCATCGACGTTAAAGTTGCATATTCCTGGATCATCCGCGATTTCGATTACTCACACGCTGCAGTGCGCCTGCACTTTTTCCGCGTGCGTGCATGGAGTGGCGAACCCCGTGGGCGCGAGGCACAGATTTTTGCCTGGCAGAGTACCGATGCGGTCACGATCTCTCCAGTGCTGCCGGCCAACGGTCCGGTATTCGCCGCACTGGCTCTTCCGGAAATCTACGGGATTACTGGTTTTTCTGTCTCGGCAATTCCCGATTCGCTGAAATTGGTCGAGTCCGCACTAGATCGTGGACTGCGCTTAGTGCAGGTTCGCAACCGGAGCTGGCCGGCGGCTGAACGGGAGGCGTTTGCAGTCGATGTGGTTGTTCGTGCGCACCGGTACGGAGCAAAAGTCATAATCAACGGAGATGCGGAACTGGCAAAGCTAATCGGCGCTGACGGTGTTCATCTGAGTGCAGATCAACTGCTGGCGACGGATATCCGTCCTGAGTTGCCGCTGGTTGGGGCCTCCTGCCACAATGCCGTCGAAACTGCCAAGGCGGAAGCCTTAGGGCTCGATTTTGCCGTGCTTGGTCCGGTGTGTGCGACCCCTACGCACCCGGACACGAAATTACTAGGCTGGTCCGGTTTTCAAAAGCTGTCAGCGGGCACCCGCATTCCACTGTATGCCCTAGGCGGGCTGGCTGGAGCAGATCTCGAGCAGGCTTTGCATTGTGGTGCCCACGGCATTGCCATGATTCGCGGAGCCTGGCGGTCCTGATATTAGCTCGGACGCGGTGAATTTTCCACGAGGTTCTCCACAGAAGTTTCAGGTTCCTCCTCAATTTCCGTTACCGGAATCCTAAAACTTTCCGTGGCCCATGCGCCCAGGTCCATCAATTTGCAGCGCTCGGAACAAAATGGCCGGTAGCGGTTTTGAGGAGTCCATTCGATGCTAGCTCCGCATTGCGGGCAGGACACCACCCGTTCGGCCATGATCAGAAATTGCAGAAAGTCAGTTCGAAATCAACAGAGGTATCCGTTGTCTTTGGACGCTGTATGCCTTCCTGGGTCGTGAAGCGGATATTCAGCGCATATTTGTTCGCACTGATTTCTGGAATGCAGGCGTAGTTTTCCAACAAGCAGATACGAAGCAACTGTGCCAGTCGTCCGGCCATCATTTGCTGGTAGAAACCCTGATGCGCGGTCTGGGTCGTGGTTTTTCCGCTTTCGCGCAATAACCTGAGCACGACATTCATGGCGTCCCGGGTCGGCAAGAACGGCGCAAGCCATTTTCGCAGGTCGTGTCTTCGCTGCTCGACAGACTGCTGCAACCAGTAATGATAGGACGGCAGATCGAATGCGCAGACGCCCCCCGGGAGACCGGTGCGCTGCTTGATGCTCATCAGCCATTCGTTTTCGCGCAGTTCCTGTCCGAGCTTGCCAGGGGACTGATAGAGCCGCGAGGAGGCCTGATCAATCTGCCACAACAAGTTGTCCAGCGCTTCTTCTGAAATGTCGGGATTGTCGCGCAGCATTTCCAGTGCGTGCTTTTGGCGTTCGAGTTCCTGTATTAAGTCCGATTTGAGGTCGGCACGGCTCGCAACCTCAAGACTTTCGAAAATCAGCAGCAGTGCGGCGTGATGATCAGGGCCGCCTTCCTTGCCCTGAAAGTAATCGAAGCGCTCAAAAAGATACTCTAGGCGCAACAGGGCTCGCACGCGCTCGCTTAGGGGATGCTCGTAAACAATCACGGCAGTAATGTCCTATGGAATAGGATTGGAGTGCAGTTGCCTCAGTATCGGACAAAAATTCGGAAAAATAAAGGCTTATACCGGACTTCCGAGGTCGGATTTGTCTCCGCCGCCGGCTTTTATTTCCGAGTAACTCTGATATTGCTGATGCAGTGCGATTACCTGTTCGCGCAGCTCAGCGATGTCACCGTCGTTACGAATGATGTCATCGGCAAGCGACAGCCGCTGTTGCCGTGGCAGCTGCGCTGTCATAACGGCTTTCACCGTGGCTTCGCTGAGCCCGTTGCGCTGCGTCGCCCGCCGGATCTGTTGTGATTCGTCGCAATCGATGACCAGTGTGCGCCGGACGAGGTCGCGGTAACCGCCGGCTTCCAGCAACAGCGGCACTACCAGTATCACGTAAGGCGCTTCAGAGCGTGAAAAACGGCTGCGGGTTTCCTTGCCGATCAGGGGATGCAGTATGCCCTCGAGGCGTCGTCGGTGTTCCGGATTGGAAAATACAAGTTTGCGCATTGCTGCGCGGTCAAGGCTGCCGTCGTCCGCAACGACCTCAGGGCCGAAAGCAGCAACGATGGACGGCATTGCTTCTCCACCGGCCTGTGTGAGAGCGTGGGAAATTTCATCAGTATCGATGATTTCGGTTCCCAGTTCGCTGAAGATGGTTGCGGCACTAGATTTTCCGGAGCCGATGCCGCCGGTGAGACCTATGCAATATGGCATTGCTCAGTGCAGACCGATATAGGTGCGTGTCAGTGATTGCCCATGGAGCAGGGCGATCATGCCAGCGATAGCAAGATAGGGGCCGAACGGAATCGGTATGCTGCGGCCGTGTCCGGCGAAGACAATCAGGCCGATGCCGATGACGGCGCCGACCAGTGAAGATAACAGTATGATCAGCGGCAGCATTTGCCAGCCCAGCCAGGCGCCTATTGCGGCAAGTAGCTTGAAGTCGCCGTGTCCTATGCCTTCCTTGCCGGTGGCCCGTTTGAATACCCAATACACAATCCACAGCGCGAGATAACCTGCGGCAGCGCCGATGACTGCGGAGGGCAGAAAGGCGAATGTGCCGTTGAGATTGAACAGCAGCCCCAGCCAGAGCAATGGCAGCGTGATGTCGTCCGGGAGATAAAAGGTATCCAGATCAATGAAGGCAAGCGCGATCATCGACCAAGTAAACAGCAGCGCCCCTGCCGCTGCCCACCCAAAGCCGAAATGCCACGCCACGTAGCCTGACAGGAGCGCCGTAAGGACTTCAACTGCAGGATGCCTGGAAGAGATGGGGGTACCGCATCCCGAGCATTTTCCGCGAAGCACGAGCCAACTGATGACCAGGATGTTTTCCAAATCGCTAATCCGGTGGCCGCACCAGGGGCAGGCGGACCGCGGTACGACCAGGTTATAGCGTTCGGCAGGAGGCGCTTCTTGGCCGGTGAGTTCGGCGCATTCGCCGCGCCATTGCCGCTCCATCATTCTCGGAAGACGTTGAATGACTACATTCAAAAAACTGCCCAGGCAAAGACCGAATAGTGCGAGGAATGCGGTGAACACGTGTGGTTCCGTCAGTATGTTCATCATGGCGAATGTTTGCATCTGCGAACCGGACGATCTTGATGCCCTGGCGCCGTAGAACAGCATTGACCTGGGTTTCGCCGGCGACCTGTATTTTACCGCGCACCGTTTTCCTGGCGCGATCCTAACCTACCCAGCGAAAAGTGAATTCCGTAACTTTAGCTTTTTGTGCGGCAGCGGTAGCCATAGCAGCCTCAGAAATCTCTCAATTAACCAATAGGTTACGAGTGGTTATTGAAAAGATGATGCCCTTTCTGCGTGGCTTTGTAGAGGCCGCATTTCACGTGGATGGGTGGCCCTGATTATCCCCTTTTGGCGGCAGCACCCTCACGCTTTTGATGACCCGATCCTGGATCTGGACGATTTCCAGCGGCTGGCCGGCAATACGCACGCTGGTATTGGGTTCGGGAATGTCCTGAAGATGCTCGAGAATCAGCCCGTTCAGTGTCTTGGGCCCGTCCAACGGAAAATCGAAACCGAGCTTGCGGTTGAGTTCCCGCAGCAGAATCCCACCCTCGACCACATAGCTGCCGTCGGGTTGCCGATGCATACCTCGCGCAGTCAGCGGTGATTGGGTCGTGAATTCACCAATGATTTCTTCCAGGATGTCCTCCAGAGTGACAAGTCCCATGATTTCGCCATATTCGTCGACCACGAGACCAACCCGGTCTTCGTGCTCCTGAAAGTTCTGGATTTGCGACAGCAGCGGCGTGGCTGATGGGACGAAATAAGGCTCCCTGACCAGTTCGCGAAGAGTTTGCGGGGTCAGCTCGTCGCGCTGGATCAGCGTTAGTGCATGTCGTACTCGCAGCGTACCGATCACATTGTCCAGCCGGTCCTGATAGACCACGACGCGCCGGTGATGGGCGGTAGTCAACTGTTGTGCGAGTTCTTCAACCGGCAAATCAATGCCTACGCCTTCGATCTGGTTGCGCGGGACCATGATGTCGTCGACGGTGCTGGCGCCGATTTCCAGCAGGTTGAGCAGTACGGTGGCGTGTTTTTTGGGCAGCACATTAGAGGATTCGAGGACGATCGTGCGGATTTCATCGATGGACAGCGGTTGTGCGCCTGATTCGGCAGGTTGCATTCTGAGCAGACGCAGCGCGAAGCTGAGAACCGAATTGGTCGAGATGGTCAGCAGGTAAACGAATGGTGCGGTGATCCAGGCAAGGCCGCGCATGGGCCATGCAACCAGGCGGGCGATATTTTCTGCGCTATGCTGACCGAGCCGCTTGGGAACAATTTCTCCAAAAACGATGGTCAGATAGGTGATACAAGCGACAATCACCAGAGTGGCTAGGAATTTGCTGGATTTTGGCTCTAATCCTTGTTGTCGCAGCCATTCCGAAAATGGCTCTGCGAACATCGCGTCGCCGACAATACCGTTAAGAAGGCCGATGGCAGTGATGCCGATCTGTACCGTTGACAGGAATCGCGTTGGTTCTGCGCTGAGTTTTACTGCCGCCGCGGCTAACTTGTCCCCCCTTTTTGAAAGCGTGCTGAGCTTGGACTGGCGTGCTGTAAGCAGCGCAACCTCGGACATGGCGAAGGCGCCGTTCAGGAGAATCAGGCAGACGAGTATCAATAATTCCATGTGAATACCTCAAAGCTGCAGCGGAATAATTTAGCCGCGAAGGAATCCGGGTCAGCTGCGGCCGAGCAACACTTCCAATACGAACTTGCTGCCCAGATAGGCCAGTACCAGCAACAAAAAGCCGGCGAGCGTCCAGCGCACGGCAATTCTTCCGCGCCATCCGTAGAAGTGCCGTCCGAACAGTAGTGCTCCGAATACCAGCCAGGATACAAAACCGAATATGGTTTTGTGATTGAGGCGGGCGGCCTTGCCGAACAGTTCCTCGGAAAAAAATACCCCGCTGGCCAATGTCAACGAAAGCATCAGGAAACCCGCCCAGATGATGCGAAACAGCAGGTTTTCCATGGTCAGCAGCGGCGGCAGCTTTTGCAATCCCTTCGGCAGCGTGCCCTGATGTAGTCGGCGCTCCAGCATTGCCATCAGTAACACATGCAGTGAGGCGATCGTAAACAGGCTGTATGCCAGCATCGAAATGACGAGATGAAGCTTGAATGCCAACACTTCCGTATTAGGCAGCACGCGCGCAGCCGGGAAAACTGCCGGCAGCAGGCAGGCAACAGCGGCTACAGGCATGATCAGGGCCTGCAAACCTTCCAGCCGGTATACCAGGCTGCCCATCCAGTAAATGAGTACCGTCAACCACAAGATCGCAGATATGGCGTCGCCAAAACCGATGCGTATCGTGTTGCCTGAAAACATGGTTCCGAACAGCACGCTTGCGTGTAATCCAAGGGCGACCAGTACGCCAATACGATCTATTGCCGGACGCGAGGTAACCGGCTCACGTGCCACCGTGGACAAGTGCAGCCGCCAGAAGTAGGCCGCCATCACCGCGTAAAGGATCGAGCTAACCAGATACGGTAAAATGATCTGCATTTCTCAAGTTTACCCGAACGCATCCCCATGTTCGACAATCTCACTGGGCGCCTTTCCCGCGTAGTCAAGACTCTGCGCGGCGAGGCCCGTTTGACGGAAAGCAATATTCAGGAAGCGTTGCGCGAAGTCCGCGTTGCGCTGCTTGAGGCAGACGTTGCCCTGCCGGTCGTGCGTTCGTTCATCGAACGGGTGAGGGAAAAGGCGGTAGGCGAGGAAGTCGTCGGCAGCCTGACGCCAGGTCAGGCGCTGGTCGGTGTAGTGCATCGCGAGCTTGTCGCCCTGATGGGTGAACACAATGAGACACTCAATCTCGCGACGCAACCCCCGGCAGTCATATTGCTGGCAGGTCTGCAGGGAGCGGGCAAAACCACGACCGCGGGCAAGCTGGCGTTGTGGTTGCGAACGGAGATGAACAAGAAGGTGCTGGTCGCCAGCTGCGACGTGTACCGTCCTGCGGCCATCGAACAGTTACGGGTAATCGCGGGGCTGGTCGAAGTAGACTTTTTCCAGGCGACAACGGCGCAGCCCTCTGCAATCGCCAAAGATGCACTACATCATGCGCGCACGCATTTTCATGATGTGCTTATTTTGGATACCGCCGGCCGATTGGCGGTTGATGAAGAGATGATGCAGGAGATCCGCGAACTGCATGCGGCGCTGAACCCGGTTGAAACGCTGTTTGTGGTTGACGCAATGCAGGGGCAGGATGCCGTCAACGTTGCGAAGGCATTTGGCGAGGCGCTGCCCCTGAC
>JAYOED010000096.1:0-7683 GCA_038106575.1 Burkholderiales bacterium | reverse complement strand
ACCACCGACAGGGTCCGCGGCACCCTGCGGCGGGTCATGCGGTCAACCAGCGGATTGCAGATATAGGCCAGGATCGCGGCAAACAGAAACGGCGTCAGTATCGGGCTTAATGCATAAGTGATAGCGAGCGAAAACGCGGTCACCGCTAGCCATTGCCACAGATGTTTCTGTCCGGAACCCGGGGTATCCATTTAAGATAAAATCCGTATCGTTCAGAGTAGTTCGCTGTTTGCCTATCTTAACAGGGCAGACGGCACGGACTCCCGATCAAATACCGGTTCCCATCCAGAATCCGCAGGAAACCCCTTGAAACGCAAACCCACCAAACCCCGCTCGCTGACTTACCGCGACGCCGGCGTCGACATCGATGCCGGTGACAATCTGGTCGATCGCATCAAACCCTACGCGAAACGCACGCTGCGACCCGGCCTGATGGCCGGCATCGGCGGCTTCGGCGCGCTGTTCGGTGTGCCACGCGGTTACCGCGAACCGGTACTGGTCTCCGGCACTGACGGCGTGGGCACCAAGCTCAGGCTGGCGATCGAATGGAAGCGCCACGACACCATCGGCGTTGATCTTGTGGCCATGAGCGTCAACGACATCCTGACGCTGGGTGCCGAGCCGCTGTTCTTTCTCGACTACTACGCCTGCGGAAAACTCAACGTCACCAACGCGGCAGCGGTAGTCAAAGGCATCGCAGCCGGCTGCGAAATGGCCGGATGCGCACTGATCGGTGGCGAAACCGCGGAAATGCCCGGCATGTATCCGGCGGGAGACTATGATCTTGCAGGCTTTGCGGTTGGCGTAGTAGAGCGGAAAAAAATCATCGACGGCCGCAACATCTGCGAAGGCGACGCCATACTCGGCCTTGCCAGCAACGGCGCGCACTCCAACGGCTACTCGCTGATCCGCCGCATCATCGCGCAGCGCGGTGTCAGCCTGTCGGCGAGACCCGGCGGCCGCGCGTTGAAAAATCAGATACTCGCCCCGACGCGAATCTACGTGAAACCGGTAATGAAACTGATGAAACAGATCAGGGTCAAAGGACTGGCGCACATCACCGGCGGCGGACTCGTCGACAACGTGCCCCGGGTGCTGCCTGCGACACTGACCGCTGAACTGCATCGCGACGCATGGCCCTTGCCGCCGCTGTTTACCTGGCTGCAGCTGCAGGGCAATGTAGCCGATGCCGAAATGCACCGCGTGTTCAATTGCGGCATCGGGATGGTCGTCATCGTTGCCACGAAAGACGCGGCACGGGCTCAGGCCGCGCTGACCCGCGCCGGCGAACGCGTCTGGCGCATCGGCACGGTGCGCAGGCGGCGGCGCGGCGAGGCGCAGACACTGGTGCTGTAAAGGAGGCTTTCTGAAGCGCATAGCGATACTGATCTCTGGGCGCGGCAGTAACATGAAGGCGCTGCTCGACGCGGCCCTGCCCGCGCAAATCTGCGCGGTGATCAGCAATGAACCCGCCGCGGCCGGTTTGCGTACCGCTCAGCAAAAGGGCGTTGCAACCGCTGTCGTCGATCACCGTGCCCATGCCCGGCGCGAGGATTTCGACGCCGCACTCGCACAGACCATCGATAAACACCGCCCCGATCTCGTCGTGCTTGCCGGATTCATGCGCGTGCTAACCAAAGAGTTCGTCAACCGCTATCACGGTCGCATGATCAACATCCATCCTTCACTGCTGCCCGCGTTTCCCGGCCTGCACACCCACCGCCGCGCCCTGGAAGCCGGAGTGCGCGTGCACGGCTGCACGGTGCATTTCGTGACGCCGCAGCTCGACCACGGCCCGATCATCATCCAGGCCGCGGTACCGGTGCTTGCGGACGATGACGAAAAAATCCTGGCTGAGCGGGTACTGTCTGAGGAGCACCGCATCTATCCACAGGCGGTGCGCTGGCTGTGCGAAGACCGTGTCAGCATCACCCAGAGCGGCACGGTGACGGTTTTCGGTACGCACGTCGTCCGGGATCCGCTGATTGTGCCGAGCATCGATGACTAGGCAACTGGCTTTTGTTGTGCTTCTCGCCTGCATTACGTTGGGCACTGCCATCGCGGCCGGGCCCCAGACCATCCAAGCGCAGTACGACGTTTCCCTGGACGGTCTTCCGATTGCGGTCATGCAGGAAAACTTTGAACTCCGGGACAACAGCTACCGGATCGTCAGCGAAACCCGGGCCATCGGAATTCTGGCTTTGGTGCAGCGCCGGCCCGGTATCCTGAGCAGTTGGGGATCGGCGCAACCCGGCGGATTGCGCCCGCTCATCTTCGACGGCATGCGCGCTGGCAAGGATACCCGGCCTGTGCATGCCGAATTCAACTGGAACACCCGCGAACTCAAGCTGACACACGACGGCCGCCACGAAACGCTTGCACTACCCGACGGCACGCAGGACCGACTGTCAGTCATGTACCAATTCCTGTTCTGGCCGCCGGAAAAACTGAAGAATCTCGAATTTCCAATGACCAACGGCCGCAAGGTCGACCATTATCGCTACGCCATCGGCCCGGATACCGCCATCAACACGCCACTGGGACTCCTTGCCGTTGTGCATCTGATCAAGCACCGTGATCCAGGTGATACTGCAACTGAAATTTGGCTGGCACGTAACTACAGGATGATGCCAGTCAAGATGCGCATCATCGAGGATGACGGCAAGCGCTACGAACAGGTCATCGCGAGGCTGGAGATCTCGCATTGACCCGGGGCAATAAACGCCTATGGGCCGCGGCGGCGGTTTCCATCACCGCACATGCCGCGTTGCTGACCGGCAATTGGCTGCCCCCCGCGGAGACACCACCCGAGCCGCCCACGCTCAGCGCGCGGCTTGAACCGCAACCCCCGGTAAAACCACCGCCCCCTGCGGCAAAACCGCGTCCGGCCGTTCGACAGCCCCGGCCCGCAGTCGCGGCGCAGCCACTGCCCGTCGAACCAGTCATTCCCGTGCCTGTCACAGAAACACCTGTACCTTCAGCGGAACCGGCGCCGGAACCCGTGACCATTGCCAGCGCAGAGCCAACGTTCTTCCGTCTGCCCGAAGCGCCTCCGTTTCCGGCTTTTCCGCCCAAGGGCCGGATTACGTATCAGCTGACCATGGGACCCGAGAAGTCGTTGGTGGGCAGAACCGTGCAGACCTGGCAAATCGAGAACATGCAGTATCAGCTGGGCAGTCAGTCCGAAAGCATCGGCCTAATCGAGGTGTTCAAGCCCCACCGCTACCGTTACCTAAGCCAGGGTACACTGTCCGAACTGGGACTGCGCCCCGAGCGCTTCCTCTCCAGCATCCAACGCGGTAGCCGCACCGATGAGGCGCTGGCAGTGTTCGATTGGGAGAATCAGCGCATTACACTAGGCCGCGCGCCTCAGCAGACTACTGTGGCCCTGCCGCCCGGAAGCCAGGACATCATCAGTTTTATGTACCAGCTGGCGCTGTCACTGCCGCCACCGGGACGCATCCGCATCCCGTTTACCCGTGGCAGCCGCCTTGATCTGATTAGCTTTGATGTGCTGGCTCAGGAGACCATCGAGACTCCGCTCGGACAACTGCGCGCGACTCCTGTAGTACAAGTTCGTCAAGACGGCCAAGAAAGCCTCGCGGTATGGCTTGCCATCGATTACCGCAATCTGCCGGTGCGCATCCGTTTTTTCAGTCGCGACGGCGAACCCGCGGGTGAACAGCTGGTCAGCGAAATTCAGGTCGTCGAACAATGAAAGCCGCTACCTCCCCCGCCGCGAGTTCAGGCCCCACGGCTTCGCGGCTCGCAATAGCTGCGGACGCGCTGGCACGCGTGCTCGATTTTCAATATCCGGCTGACTCGGTGCTCAGCCGTTACTTCCGCGAACAACATGCACTGGGACAGCACGACCGCGCCTTTGTCGCGGAAACGGTGTTCGGAGTGCTTCGCCGCAAGCTGCTGCTTGACCATCTGGCGCCTGCAGCCACGCCCCGTCAGCTGGTGTTGCTGTGGCTGGGCAGGGTTGCGGGCTACAGCGGGCGCGAACTCAGCGCGTTGTGCTCGACTGAAGAAACGCAATGGCTGAATACGACCCGCCAGCGGGAAACTTTACCGCTCGGTGTCGAGGCGGATTTGCCGCAATGGGTATGCGAGCGCCTGTCATACCATCATGACGATTCGTTCATCCGTGCACTTGGACGCGTGCTGCAAGAACCGGCGCCGCTGGATCTGCGCGTCAACGCGCTGCGCTCCGACCGCGATACCGTTCTCGCGAAATTGCAAAGTGACGGTATCGAGGCCGCACCCACACCCTGGTCACCAGTCGGCATCCGGCTCAAGGGCAAACCTTCGTTGAACCGTCATCCTCTGTTCAGCAGCGGCACCATCGAAGTGCAGGATGAAGGCAGCCAGCTGCTGGCCTACCTGCTCGCGCCGCGACGAACGGATCTGGTGGTTGATTTCTGCGCAGGCGCCGGCGGTAAAACGCTGATGCTCGGCGCGATGATGAATTCACAGGGTCGAATTTATGCGTTCGATATTTCACCAAAACGGCTGAGTAACCTGAAACCCCGTCTGAAACGCTCCGGGCTTTCGAACCTCCACCCACATGTCATCGCCCACGAAAACGATAGCAAGATCAAACGACTGGTAGGCAAGATTGATCGCGTCCTGGTCGATGCGCCGTGCAGCGGACTGGGCACGCTGCGTCGCAATCCCGATCTCAAGTTCCGGCAATCTCCGCAGAGCGTGTCTGAACTTGCGGTCAAGCAGGCGAAGATACTCGCGGCCGCCGCACGATTGCTGAAGCCTGGCGGACGCCTAGTCTACGCCACCTGCAGCCTGCTGGTTGAGGAAAACCACCAGATCGTCGGGGGATTTCTCGAAACACATCCGCAATTTCGCGTGCTGGATTGCAGCGAACTCCTGCGGCGCCAGGACATCGCTATCGACTGCGGCATGCAATTGCAGTTATGGCCACACATTCATCGCACCGACGGTTTCTTCGCCACCGCACTGGAACGTACCGCGGCCTGAGCACCGTGCATTGATGTTAGAATAAGCCGGTAGTCTTCGATTCCGCGCGCCTAACGTGGATTTTTTTATCCACCCCGGAAAACTGCTGATGTCCGCATCATCCGAATTCAATGCTTTGCTGCTCGATCTCTGGACCGAATTGCACAGCATCGACATTCTTCGGCAGCTCGTACTGCTTGCTGTGTGCGTTGCCGCAGGCTGGTTCATCGCCTCGGCATACAACCGGCGCGCTAGCGCCCACACACCCACGGATACCGCTCAGGCCCTGGGTATCGGTAGCCTCCAGCGGTTGATGTTTCCGACCTCCTCGTTGCTGCTGGTGCTGCTTGCCCGATCGGTCATACGTATTTGGGACGAAAGTCCCGAATTGCTGACAGCAGCAGCGGCATTACTGCTGGCGATGGCCTTGATCAGGCTTGCGATTTACGTGATGCGCCACACCTTTGCTCCAAGCGCCTGGCTGCGTTCGTCGGAACGCTGGATCAGCTGGGCCACCTGGCTAGCCGTTGCCGTTTACCTGACCGGACTGTGGCCGCCGCTGCGCGACGGGCTGCACGAGATTGGCTTCAAGATCGGGGAACAACGATTTTCGCTTCTGCTGTTGCTGCAAGGCGCGGTCTCAGTTGTCATCACGCTGCTGATGGCGCTGTGGTTGGGCCGCATCGCCGAAAGCCGTCTGATGCGCGCCACCACCCTCGAAGTCAATCTGCGAGTAATGTTCTCCAAGCTGGCGCAAATCGTGCTACTGCTGATCGCACTTTTGATCACGCTGCCCGCGGTGGGCATCGACCTGACAGTACTCTCGGTATTTGGCGGCATGCTTGGCGTCGGCATCGGCTTCGGCCTGCAAAAAATCGCCGCCAATTACATCAGCGGATTCATCATCCTGCTCGACCGTTCGGTCAGCATCGGCGACCTGGTGACTATTAGCGATCACACCGGCACGCTGACGAAGATGACGGCACGCTATGTGGTGGTACGCAGCCTGGCAGGGCTTGAGGCCATCATCCCCAATGAATCATTGATCACGGCGACGGTCATCAACCATTCGCTCTCCGACCGCAAGGTGCGTGTCGGTGTGCCGATACAGGTCGCCTACTCAACCGATCTCGATGCTGCACGCACGATCATGGTTAAGGCTGCGGAAAAAATTCCGCGCGTATTGAAGGATCCGGCCCCTGCCACGCTGATCATCGGTTTCGCCGACAGCGGCATCAACCTCGAACTCGGCGTGTGGGTAGAAGACCCCGACCAAGGCGTCTACGGGCTGCGTTCCGACCTCTATGCCGACATTTGGCGCGAATTCCGCAGCTCCGGTATTGAAATTCCTTATCCGCAACGCGAAATCAGGATACTGGGCAGCGTTAAATCCACAGCGGAACATCAGGAATAATTATTTTAAAAACAATTAGTTATAAATTTATTCCATTGAAGTTCCGGTTTCAAGGCTATCTCCGGGTATTGATCTTCGGTACACTGCGTCCGGTTATCAAACCCGTTACAACCATCTAACCATAACTGCGAGGATCTGAATGTATACAGGGGTTCTGGATTTACCGTGGTGGGGCTACGTGGTCTATACGCTGGTTGTCACCCACTTCACGATCGTCGCCGTAACCATTTACCTGCACCGCCATTCGGCGCATCGTGCCCTTGATCTGCATCCGCTGCCCGCCCATTTTTTCCGTTTCTGGCTGTGGCTGACCACGGGAATGCTAACCAAGCACTGGACCGCGATTCACCGCAAGCACCACGCTAAGTGTGAAACGGTCGAAGACCCGCACAGCCCGCAGATTTTCGGCATCAGCAAGGTATTGCTTGAGGGCGCCGAGCTCTACCGCAAAGAGGGCAAGAACAAGGAAACCCTCGAACGCTATGGCTATGGCACTCCGGACGACTGGATCGAGCACAACCTATACAGCCACGATCGCTGGGGCATCTCGCTGATGCTGATTACCAACGTGATCCTGCTGGGACCGATCGGCATCACCGTTTTTGCTGTTCAGATGTTGTGGATTCCGTTCCTTGCAGCCGGCGTCATCAACGGCATCGGCCATTACTGGGGCTATCGCACATTTCAGCCCGAAGACTCCAGCACCAACATCATCCCCTGGGGCATCCTAATCGGCGGCGAGGAACTGCACAACAACCATCACGCCTACGCCAGTTCGGCAAAACTGTCGAACCGCTGGTTCGAATTTGACATTGGCTGGCTCTATATCCGTATCCTCGAAACCGTCGGCCTCGCCAAAGTCAAGAAGATCGCTCCCAAGCTGATCCTCGATGACTCCAAGACCTGCTGTGATCTGGCCACGCTGCAGGCTGTCGTCACCCACCGCTACGAGGTGGTGGCGAAGTACGCGGCCACGCTGCGGGCCACCTGTGCCTGCGAACTGAAGATCATCAAGGGCAAGGTTGCCGACATCGACACCGGCATGCTGAAGCGTTGGCTGCACATTGATAAAGCTGCGCTGCCCAAAGCGGAGCAGGAGCAGCGTGCGCGCGCCATCAGCCACAGCAGCACGCTGACCACTGTCTACACCATGCGTGATGAACTAGCGCAACTGTGGCAGCGCTCTACCGCATCGAAGGAACAACTGGTCAAACAGCTTGAGGACTGGTGTCGCCGCGCCGAGGAAAGCGGTATCGTGGCCCTGGAAAAGTTTTCCCGTCGCTTGCGCTGTT
>JAYOED010000016.1:45098-45356 GCA_038106575.1 Burkholderiales bacterium | reverse complement strand
CACGAGGCCAGGGTCATGCTGCTGCGCGCGCAACGGGCCGTAGCGCTGCGCCGCCGGATGGAGTGCGGGGAGTTAACCCAGGCGCAGGCTGCGATGCGACTGGGCATCAGCCAGCCGCGGGTGTCGAAAATTACGCGCGGCAAGGTGGAAGTGCTGTCGCTGGATTATCTGGTGGGACTGTGCGCAAAGGCGGGTATTTCGGTTGGGGTGAAACTCGCAGCGTGAGCCGTGGAAAACGTGGTCTGTACCCTATCATTA
>JAYOED010000016.1:17512-45088 GCA_038106575.1 Burkholderiales bacterium | reverse complement strand
CTAACAAGCAGTGCGATCTTTAACCATTGCGGAAAATAGAATTAAACAAAAGGGAATATGACCACTTTGGCTGAAGCGGCAGCACGACCAACATTAAACTTCGTGTTAAGACATCCTGCGCACTTCATTGCCTTCAGCGCCGGCGCAGGACTGTCGTCGTCGGCGCCCGGCACGGTCGGTACGCTGCTGGCGTTTCCGTTGTTCTATCTGCTGGAGCCGCAAGTCGATCCTTGGGCCTTCCTGCTGATCGTCGTCGTGCTGTTCGGGCTGGGTGTGTGGGCGTGCGCAGTGACAGGGCGGGCGCTGGGAGTAGCGGACCACGGCGGCATGGTGTGGGACGAAACCGTGGCGTTTCTACTAGTCTTGTTTTTCACGCCCGAGGACGGCTACTGGCAGGCCTGCGCGTTTTTGATTTTTCGCCTGTTCGACATATTGAAGCCGCCGCCCATCCGTTACTATGACCGGGTGCTGAAGAACGGCTTCGGCGTGATGTGGGACGATCTGCTGGCGGCGGGTTACACCCTGCTGGTGCTGGCCGCGGTCTACACACTGCTGAACTGAATTGATTGCGGAGACTCCATGCCCGACAACACACTCTACGAACTGGCGGCCAAGGTCGGCGAGGCACTGAAGGCGCAAAGGCTGATGCTGGCCACTGCCGAATCCTGCACCGGCGGCTGGGTGGCGCAGGCGGTGACGGCGGTGGCCGGCAGTTCGCAGTGGTTCGAGCGCGGCTTCGTCACCTATACCTACATATCCAAGCGCGAGATGCTCGGTGTCAGCCAGGACACTTTGGGCGCGCACGGCGCGGTGTCGGAACCGACGGTGCGCGAGATGGTGGCGGGCGCGCTGGCTAACAGCCATGCCCAGCTCGCAGTGGCGATCAGCGGTACCGCCGGGCCTGACGGCGGTACGCGGCAAAAGCCGGTGGGCACTGTGTGCTTAGCCTGGGCGATGAAAAACGGAGAGCCGAAAAGCGTCACGCTGCACTTTCCCGGCGACCGCGATGGGGTGCGCCGGGCCGCGGTAAAAGCCGCGCTGGAAGGGGTGCTGGGGCTGCTGTCGGTGGTAATAGATGATAAATAATTATATGTTTTAATTGAATAATTTGTTTCATAACTGACAATTTAATCACTACTGTATAAATATTCACCTTTTTCCAAAAATTGTGTAATATGGGAACCGTCAGCAGCACGGAAACACAATCCGGCTGAATTTCCGCAAAACAGGTAAAGGCAGAGAACATCATGGACGAGAACAAGAGCAAGGCACTGGCGGCGGCGCTGTCGCAGATCGAAAAGCAGTTTGGCAAGGGTTCGGTGATGCGCATGGGCGAGGCCGACGTGGCTAAGGACATCCAGGCGGTATCGACCGGTTCGCTGGGTCTCGACATCGGGCTCGGCATCGGAGGCTTGCCGCGCGGGCGGGTGGTCGAAATCTACGGACCGGAATCCTCGGGCAAGACCACGCTGACGCTGTCGGTGATAGCGCAGATGCAGAAACTCGGTGGCTCGGCGGCGTTCATCGATGCCGAGCACGCGCTCGATCCGCAATATGCCGCCAAGCTCGGCGTCAAAGTCGATGAACTGATTATTTCCCAGCCCGACAACGGCGAACAGGCGCTGGAAATCGCCGACATGCTGGTGCGCTCAGGTTCGGTGGACGTAGTGGTGATCGATTCGGTGGCGGCACTGGTGCCGCGTGCGGAAATCGAAGGCGAGATGGGCGAGCCGCAGATGGGTCTGCAGGCGCGGCTGATGTCGCAGGCGCTTCGCAAGTTGACTGCCAACATCAAGCGCTCGAACACGCTGGTGATTTTCATCAACCAGATTCGCATGAAGATCGGCGTCATGTTAGGCAACCCGGAGACCACCACCGGCGGCAACGCGCTGAAGTTCTACGCTTCGGTGCGCATCGACATTCGCCGCATCGGTTCGATCAAGAAAGGCGAGGAGGTCATCGGTTCCGAGACCCGCGCCAAGATCGTAAAGAACAAGGTGGCGCCGCCCTTCCGCCAGGCTGAATTCGACATCCTCTACGGCGAAGGTATTTCGCGCGAAGGCGAAATCATCGAACTCGGTGTTCAGCACAACATCATCGAGAAATCTGGGGCTTGGTATTCCTACGGCAAGGACCGTATCGGCCAGGGCAAGGACAATACTCGCGAATACCTGCGGGAAAATCCGAAAATGGCCAACGAAATCGAAGCGCGAATCCGCGCTGCGGTCGGTGTCACCGGCGGTCCTGCTTTGGCCGAAGCCAAGAAGCCGGCATTGGAAGTGGTCGAGTCCGAACAGAGCGGCCGCAAGAAGGCCTCCGGGCAGTAAACGCAGTTGACGTCCGGAATGAATTCCGGAGAACCAACCCTCAGGGCACGAGCACTTAGGCATCTGGCGCGGCGTGAGCATACGCGTTACGAACTGGCAAAAAAACTCGCGCCGTATGCCGGTACTCCGCAGGAAATCGAGCAGGTGCTCGATGATTTTGCCCAACGGGGTTGGTTGTCTGAGCAGCGTGCTGCGGAACAGATGGTGCATGCACTACAGGGGCGCTACGGCCCGGCGCGTATCCGCCGTGATCTCGAGGCCAAAGGCATGGCGGCGGAAGTGGTCGAAGGTGCGATTGCCGTGCTGAAAGAAGACGAGTCGGAAGCAGCGCGAGTAGTTTGGAAGAAAAAATTCCGTGCGCCCCCCTGTAGTGCCGCGGAATGCGCGAAGCAGATGCGCTTCATGCTCGGACGGGGGTTTAGCCGCGAAGTGGTAAGTCGCCTCTTGCGGGGCATGGCGCGCTGTGAGTTCGAAGGGGAATAAACATGGAACAGTTGAAGAAAAACAATGACTTGCTAGTATTCTGGACGGCGCTGTTGATCGCCGTGCTGCTGCTCGCCGGTTGCGACGCGCTGGGTCTGGGGGTGACGCCAATCCGTGAGGTGACGACGGCGCCAGCGAATTCCGAGGACAAGGAGGTCAAACTGAAAGGCAGGGTGCTGAGCGTGACCAAACTGCCGCAGCTGGATCTGAAAAGCTACACGCTGCGTGACGATAGCGGCGAGATCACCGTGACCACAAAAGGCGAACTGCCCTCGGACAATGACAGCGTCGGTGTGAGTGGCACGGTCAGGAGCGCCGCCATCATTGGTGGCCAGTTCCTGGTTCTGCGCTTGGAGGAAAAGCGGCGGTTCTGACCGTGCATTAAAAAAGGGTTTAAAATCTGCGCCTTACAAAAACAACCGGCGCAGCCGCATGAAATCCGCAGAAATCCGCGACAAGTTTCTCCACTATTTTGAATCCAAGGGCCACAGCATCGTGGCCTCTAGCCCGCTGGTTCCCGGCAACGATCCTACGCTGCTGTTCACTAACTCGGGCATGGTGCAGTTCAAGAACGTGTTCCTCGGCCAGGAAACGCGCCCCTACAAACGCGCAACTACCTCGCAGCGCAGTCTGCGCGCCGGCGGCAAGCATAACGATCTCGAGAACGTTGGTTACACCGCGCGTCATCACACCTTCTTCGAGATGTTAGGTAATTTCTCGTTCGGCGATTACTTCAAGCAGGACGCCATTCAATTTGCCTGGGAGTTGCTGACCTCTGTTTACAAACTGCCCAAGGAAAAGCTGTGGGTCACGGTATACCACACCGACGATGAAGCCTACGGCTTCTGGGCCAAGGACATTGGTGTGCCGAAAGAGCGCATTGTGCGCATCGGTGATAAGCCGAGTGGCGGCTCCGACAACTTCTGGCAAATGGCAGACACCGGACCCTGCGGTCCGTGCAGCGAAATTTTCTACGACCACGGCGAAGGCGTTGAAGGCGGTCCGCCGGGATCGGCAGAAGCCGATGGTGATCGTTACATCGAAATCTGGAACCTGGTGTTCATGCAGTTCAACCGCGACGACAAGGGTACGCTGCATCCATTGCCCAAGCCGTCAGTGGATACCGGCATGGGGTTGGAGCGCATTGCCGCGGTGCTGCAAGGTGTGCATTCCAATTACGAGATCGATCTGTTCCAGGCGCTGATCAAGGCTGCTGCGCGCGAGACCGGCACCAAGGATGTTGGTAGCAATTCACTGAAGGTCATCGCCGATCATATTCGCGCCTGCGCATTTCTGATCGTCGACGGTGTGATTCCCGGCAATGAAGGTCGCGGTTACGTGCTGCGGCGTATCATCCGTCGCGCGATTCGTCACGGCTACAAGCTGGGGCAGACCAAGCCCTTCTTCCACAAGGTAGTGCCTGACCTGTCGAAGGCAATGGGAGAGGCCTATCCCGAACTGCCGCAGTTGCAGGAGCGGGTGATGCAGGTGCTGAAGCAGGAAGAAGAGCGTTTTGCCGAGACCCTTGAAAACGGCATGAAGGTGCTTGAGGGGGCGCTTACGCGCGAAGACAAGATGCTCGACGGCGAGACCGTGTTCCAGCTCTATGACACCTACGGCTTTCCGGTCGATCTGACGGCGGATATTGCGCGTGAGCGCAACGTGCGCATGGACTACGCAGGGTTTGAGGTAGCGATGGAGCGCCAGCGCGAGCGCGCCCGTGCTGCATCAAGATTCCAGATGGGCACTTCGGTGGATTACAAAGGTGCCAAGACCGAATTCCATGGTTACGACACGCTTCAGGTGGAGGATGCCGAAGTCGTCTCGATTTACCGCGAAGGCGCTGCGGTGCAATGGATCAATCACGGGGACAAGGCGGTGGTCGTTCTTGATCGCACGCCGTTTTACGCGGAATCGGGCGGTCAGGTCGGCGACCGCGGCGAGCTGGTGGCCTCAAGCGGCACGTTTGCCGTGGCCGACACCCAGAAAATACAGTCAGAGGTATTCGGCCATCATGGCACGTTGAAAACCGGTACCCTTAAAATTGGCGACAGGGTCCAGGCGCGCGTCGATACCGAACTGCGCCGCCGCACCATGCGCAATCATTCCGTGACCCACCTGATGCACAAGGCCTTGCGCGAAGTGCTGGGCCCGCACGTGCAGCAGAGAGGCTCGCTGGTTGATGCCGACAAGACGCGTTTCGACTTTGCACACGACAAACCACTTAATGCCGATGAGATCCGCGAGGTTGAATCGCGTGTCAACGCGGAAATCCTGGAGAACAGTGCGACCCGGGCGCAAATCCTGCCGATCGAGGAAGCCAAGAAGGCGGGTGCGATGATGCTGTTCGGTGAGAAATACGGAGAGGAGGTGCGGGTGCTCGACATCGGGACCTCTCGCGAGTTTTGCGGCGGCACCCACGTCGAGCGTACCGGCGACATCGGCGTGTTCAAGCTCTATTCGGAAGGCGGTGTTGCCGCCGGCGTGCGCCGGGTCGAGGCAACCACCGGAGGCACGGCTCTGGCGATGATCGACAAACAGCTTGGCGAATTCGGCGAGGTTGCCCGGCAATTACGTGCGCAGCCCGGTGCCGGTAGCGTGCAGAGAGCCGTACAGACACTGATCGAAGAGAAGAAAACGCTAGAAAAGGAGATCGCACGCCTGCGTTCCCGGCTGGCATCAGGGCAGGGCAGTGATCTTTCTGCTCAAGCCGTTGATGTCAAAGGTGCCAAGGTGCTGGCGGCGGCCATCGACGGGGTCGATGCCAAGGCGCTGCGTGAAGCGGTGGACAAGCTGAAGGACAAGCTAAAGAGCGCAGCCATCGTGCTGGCGAGCGGCGAAGGTGGCAAGGTGACGCTGATAGCCGGTGTCACCGCTGACCTCACCACAAAGGTCAAGGCCGGCGAGCTGGTCAATCACGTCGCGCAGCAGGTCGGCGGCAAGGGCGGTGGTAGGCCTGACATGGCACAGGCAGGAGGTTCGGATCCTTCCAGGTTGCCCGAAGCGCTGGCCTCAGTGCAGGCCTGGGTCGAACAGAAACTGTAGTTTTTAAAACGGCAAAGCCGCGTCCGGCTTTACCGCCAGCAGCGCGCGTCGGAAGTCCTTCTGGATGCGTTTCAACGCGTCTGGATCGTCGGCTTCAAAGCGCAGGACGATGATCGGCGTGGTGTTCGAGGGGCGCGCGAGGCCGAACCCGTCGGCATATTCCACGCGCAGTCCGTCGATGATGATGATTTCCCGTGGGCTGCTGAATTTCGCCTCTGCTTTGAGCCGGTCCATCAACGTGTAGTTCTCGCCTTCGGCAAGCTGCCACTGCAGTTCCGGCGTACTAACCGAGTCGGGCAGAGCCTCCAGTGCGACCGAAGGATCGGCGCTGCAGCTGAGAATCTCCAGTAGTCGTGCGCCGGCATACATCCCGTCGTCGAAGCCATACCAGCGTTCCTTGAAGAAAATATGGCCGCTCATCTCGCCGGCAAGAGGCGCACCGGATTCCTTCAGTTTTTTCTTGATGAAGGAGTGGCCGGTTTTCCACATCAGCGGCTTACCGCCGTGTTTGCGGATCCAGCCGAACAGGTGGCGGGTGCATTTGACGTCGAAAATGATTTCACTGCCCGCGTTGCGCGACAGCACGTCGGCGGCGAACAGCATCAGCTGGCGGTCTGGATAGATGATTTCCCCGGATTTCGTCACCACGCCGAGGCGATCGCCGTCGCCGTCGAAGGCAATGCCGATCTCGGCGTCGCCTTTTTTCAGCGCGGAAATCAGGTCTTCGAGGTTTTTCGGTTGAGATGGGTCCGGGTGATGATTCGGAAAATTCCCGTCGACTTCGCAGAACAACTCTTCGACCGTGCAACCGAGCCGGCGGTAGAGCTCGGGTGCGGTGGCACCGGCGACACCATTGCCGCAGTCAACGGCAATGCGCAGCGGGCGTGACAGCCTAACCGATCCGGAAATGCGTTCGAGATAGGTGGCGCGAATGTCGTGGGTGCGGTAGGTGCCGCTGCCCCAGGCTAGGTCATTGCCGGTAATACGTGCGTGCAGCGCCTGGATGTCTTCACCCGAAAGCGTGTCACCAGCGAGCATCATTTTCAGGCCGTTGTATTGTGGTGGATTGTGTGAGCCGGTAACCATCACGCCGGACAATGTGCCGAGTTCATGCGCTGCGTAGTAGAGCATCGGCGTCGCCACGCGGCCGACATCGATGACGTCGATGCCGGCGGATTGCAGGCCGCGCGCCAGTGCGGCGGCGAGTTCAGGGCCGGAATTGCGGCCGTCGCGTCCGATCACAACCGCGCTGCAACGTCGCGAACGTGCTTCGCTGCCAATGGAGCGTCCGATCTGTTCGACGCCACTGACTGTAAGCGTGTCGCCGACAATGCCTCGGATATCGTAGGCCTTGAAAATGGATACCGGAGGGTATGCTAAGTTGGTCATTAAAATATTAATTAAAACAACAAGTTATTATATCACTCTTGAGCTAGAAAGGCGAGTACTGTCTGTGGCATCCACGCCGGCCTACCGGGAAACCCGACATGGCCGCCGTCCTCCGGGAACAGCGCGGTGACGGCATCAGCCAATTCGTGGGCAACGGGCAGCGCGGCTTCGGGTAGGAACGGATCGTTGCGGGCGTTGATCATCAGAGTGGGCACGGTGATCCGTTTCAGATACGGCTTGCTGCTGGCGCGGGTCCAGTAATCGTCAACGCCGTCAAAGCCGTGCAGCGGCGCGGTATAGGCGTCGTCAAACTCGCGCAGCGTGAGCGCCACGCGCACGCGATCTACGTCGAACAGACCCGGGTGGCGTTTTAGTTGGGCAAGCGCCTTTCGTTTCATCGTGGCGAGGAAATTTTCGGCGTACACCATGCGGTTGAATCCGCGCTCCAGCGCATCGCCCGCGGCCATCAGGTCGACCGGTGCTGAAACTGCAGCGGCTCGTTGTACGATGGATCGTGCCGCATCATTCTGTTCACCCAGCCATTTGAGTAAGGCGTTGCCGCCTAGCGAAACCCCTACTGCATGGAGAGACGCATTTCCGTGCTGTTTGCGAAGTCTGCGCAGGATCCAGTCGATTTCGCCGCTGTCGCCGGAATGATAGGCGCGAGGCAGACGATTCGGTTCGCCGCTGCAGCCGCGGAAATGCACGACGACGGCGCGCCATCCGCAGCGAACTGCATAGCTCACCAGTGCGCGGGCATAGTGGCTGTCTGAACTGCCCTCTAGTCCGTGAAACAGCGCGATCAGTGGCGCTCCCGCCTCAGACCGTGCCGTCGTCCAGTCAAGATCAATGAAGTCGCCGTCCGGTGTGTCCCACCGCGTTCGTTGCCATTGCACGTATGACCTCGGTGCAAGCAGTGCCGGATATAACGTCTGCAGATTGCCTCCCGGCAGCCACAGCGGAGCACGATAATCGGTTGACTGTATCGTCATCAGCAAATCTTAAGCGCTTTAGCGAGGCGGTTTTATGCCGTAAGCAGGCCCTTACCACAATCGGGATAGACCGAAGCTTGGCGCTTTTCTGAATTAATGAGGGGGATGACATCATGAATGAGCCCGTTGAGCCAGTAGGACAGACCCCCAGCGCGGATGATTGCAATCTGGCGATCCTGGCGCACCTGCTCGTCATCGTTTCCGGTTTCGTAGGTGCGTTGATCATCTGGTTGATCAAGAAGGACTAGTCGGCATTCGTCGACGAGCAGGGCAAGGAAGCGCTCAATTTCCAGATCACCATGCTGATTGCGTTCGTTGCTTCGTCGATACTGGCCTTCGTACTCATTCGTTTTCTGCTGTTCCCGATGCTGCTGATTGCCGACCTGGTATTTTGCATACTGGCCGATGTCGCGGTGTCGAAAGACCATCATTACGAATATCCGTTGTCGATCCGGTTGCTGAAATAGCTGGTATACACCAGGCAAAAAAAGAGCACCGCATGCGGTGCTCTTTTTCATGGCAGTTACGTTCAGTGCTTGTAGGTAGGATCGATGCGATCCAGCTTTCGCAGCAGGGCGGGCCATTCGAGCAGACCAAAACGCCGGCGCACGCCGGGCAGCATCATATTGTTGGTGTATTTGGTGACTTCTTCCGGCGGCATCTGCAATTCAGTGTTGCAGGAGAGCGCCATAACCTGCAACTGGCAGGTGCGCTCGAGCCGGTACATGTTGTTGAAACACTCGGGGATACTGGCGCCGACAGTCAGCAGACCGTGGTTGCGCAGCACCATGGCTTCGCGGTTGCCGAGGTTTGCAACTAGGCGCTCGCGCTCCTCGAGGCGCAACGCGACGCCTTCGTAGTCGTGGTAGGCGATGTCGAGGAAGCGCATCGAGGTCTGTGCGATCGGCATGATGCCGCATTTCATCGCGGACACTGCCATACCGGCCAGCGTGTGGGTGTGGATGACGCAGTCGACATCCGGGCGTGCGGCATGCACCGCGCTGTGGATCACGAACCCGGCCTGGTTGACGCCGTAGTCGGTGGCGTTGAACAGTACGTTGCCTTCGAGGTCGATCTTCAGCATCGACGAGGCGGTCATTTCCTCGTAGAGCATGCCGTAGGGGTTGATCAGGAATTCGTTGTGGCTGCCGGGGACGCGCACCGAGATGTGGTTGGCAACCATCTCGATCATGCCGAATTCAGCCATCAGCCGGTAGCAGGCGGCAAGGTTGACGCGTGCCTCCCATTCTTCCTTTCTGACCTGTTCGCGGACGGGTTTGTTGATTTGGATCGCAGGTGCGTTCATATGGAACTCCTCATTGCGGGATTGCGCAAGGATTCTACGCCTGCGGGGCAGAGGCGCAAGATACTGTGCTCACAGTCTGAACAAGTGGTGGTCAAACCCTGGCGTGGACGCCGGCGCTGGTCCCCGCAAGCCGGCCAAATACCGCACCCGAAGTCAACCCGGTACCGCCGGGATAGTTGTGATAGAACAAGCCACCGACCATTTCGCCGGCGGCATACAAACCTGGAATCGGCTGGCCTGCGGTGTCTTCGACGTTGCCTTCACCGTTGATCTTGACGCCGCCGAAGGTGAAAGTGACGCCGCAGGTTACCGCGTAGGCTTCAAACGGAGGTTTCTCGATGGTCAGCGCCCAGTTGGACTTGTTGATCCGGAGGCCTTCGGTGCGGCGGCCGTCCTTGACCGTCAGGTTGAACGGGACATCGGTGCGTACCGCCTTGTTGAAGGCCGCGATTTCGCGCAGGCAGGCCTCGGCATTGACGCCATCAAGCTTTTTCACCAGTTCTTCCAGCGTATCAGCGCGGACCTTGGTGACCTGCTTGATGCGGTATTCGTCTCGCAGCAGCGGAATCGACTGCCCGTCGAAAATCTGCCACGCGAACATCCCCGGCTGGTTGAGCACCACGGCGCCGTACTTGGCGTAGGTGTAATTGCGGATGTCGGCACCCTCGTCGACAAAGCGTTCGCCGTTGGCGTTGACCATGATGCCGATCGGATAGCTGTGCTTCTGAAAGTTGTCGCCAACCGCGAGGTCACCGAACGGTGGCGCGTTCATGTCCCAGCCCACCGCATGGCAGCCCGACCAGTGGCCGTAGGGCAGCGCACCGGCTTCGAGTGCCATGCGTACGCCGGCGCCGGTGTTGAAACGGGTTCCGCGTACTTTAGCCAAATCCCAGCCCGCCCCGAGGTAGCGCGTGCGCATTTCGGCGTTCGACTCGAATCCGCCGCAGGCGAGAACGACCGCCTTGCACGGGATCTCAACGCTCTTGCCCTGGCGTTTTGCCTTGACCCCGATGACACGGTTGTTCTGATCCTGAATCAGCCCGGTCGCGGGTGTTTCGTAGTAGATGGTGATGCCCTCACGCTCGCAAGCCTTGTGCTCGTTTTCGACCAGGCCTGGCCCGCCACCCCATGTTTCCGCGGCGAGTCCGCCGAAGAACTTGAACTTGCCGCCGACTTTCATCGCCTGGCGTCCGAAGCTCGCCTGGAACCTGACGCCTTTCTTGCGCATCCATGCCAGCGTGTCGAGGCTGCGCGAGATTAGGATTTCGCAGAGGTCGGGATCGGTGCGGTACTGGGTGATGCGACCCATGTCGTCGTAAAACTGGTCTGCTGTGTAGGTGCCGAAATCCGCGCTGTCGATTTCAGCCTGGGTCAGGTCGGGTATGATTTGCTTCAGGTCTTCGACACTGTCGAAGCGTACCCGCATCGCGCCTGCGGTGTAACGGCTGTTGCCGCCGCATTCATCGACCGGGGCGGCTTCGAGCATGATGACTTTTCCGCCCGCCTCGCGCGCGGCGAGCGCTGCACAGGCTGCGGCGTTGCCGGCGCCGACGATGATGACATCAGGGTTGCCGAAATTCGTTAAGGTCATGATGGTTAGGTATCAAAAAATCAGGTTGAAAAAATCTAGATGCCGGCGGCGCGGGAGTCATCGCCGGAAAGCAGCGAGTAGTTGAGTGCGCGGCCGATGCCTTGCCGGAAACCCTCTAGACGCAATACCTGTCCCGGGGCGATGTTGGCGAGATTCGCTTCGCGGCCAAAGTCGCGCAGCATCTGCACATGCTGCTGCGGGAAGCGGTACGGATCGGCTTCGATGACGACGTGTTCAAACCAGTCCAGTGATGACAGCGTGCTGATGATCTGCGGAGCATCCCTGGCGAACAAGTCCATTTCGCACTGTTCGACGGTGACATGGTGGATGCCTTGGGCGGCTACCGCGCGCACTATACCTTCAAGATAATCGAGACTCAGCGGATCCTGCGGATTCTTGCGGCCGAATTCGTAGACGATCTTGATGCCTTCTTTCTGAAACCGATCAATCATGCGTGCGCGTTCATCCTCGCTGATCGACACGTAGTTTTCGGAGATTTCAAGTCCGGGTATGGCAAGACGCTTGAGCAGCGCGATCAGACCGTCAAGCTCGTTGCGATGCCAGGCGTATTCAAAGAGAATGCCGCCGGCGAACGGCATCACACCGGCATCGAGATAGAGTTTCGTCGTGCGCTTGACTACCTCCCCGGGGATCAGCAGCGCATTCATCGCGTAGATTTTGGCGTAGTCGATGTAGTCTGCGGCAACGCTCAGCAGGTCGCGGATGCCGTTCTCGCCTCCCGACCAGCCAAAGGTATCCGGACCGAAATCGATCATCGAGGTGATGCCGTGGCGACGCGGCTTGGCGCCGCGTGGGGGCAGCGACAATTCGGCGGCGGGAGATCGATTGCTCATGTCGGTATTCAGTTGAATGGAATCACGAAGCCGGTCGCTCGAGGAAACGGCAAGCGGACGGTGGAATATAGCGGAAGCGCAGCTCGGGCACTCCCGCGAATTCACGATGTGGTCAGAAATTGCGGTGCCGCACGGGGTTCAGTGCAGCGTTTTGGTGCCCTGGTCTTCGGAGGCAACCGCTGCCGACGCCGGTGCCGGGGCGGCATGGTGTGCGACCATGCGCCAGCCGTGGCCGGTGCGCTGGTAGACATTGGTGGCGATAATGGGCTGGCGCGTGCGCGGTTGGCTGGCGACAGATACATGCTCGTAGACGCTTTGCACCGCCAGCATCATGGTGTGTATCACCTGCTGGTTGTGCAGGCTGAAACGCAGTTGCTGTCCGCTGGAAAAAATCTGTTGCCAGGACTCGCGGATGCGGTCGACCCCGGAAATCCGGGCGCCGCCCGGGTGTACACAGTAAACATCGTCGTCGTCGGACCAGACTTCCATCATGGCTTCGAGATCGCGCTTGACCAGGGCATCATAAAAAGCGGCCTCTGCATCCTGCGGCGTAGCGAACAGCTTTTTTTTCAAGACGACACCACTGCGTATGCGGGATTACGCGCTAATTCTAGCAAAGTCGATGGCAGCGAAAACCTGCTCGGGCGAGAGGTGGTTGAGGCATTTGAAGTGGCCCAGCGGGCAGACGCGTTCGAAACACGGACTGCATTCCATGTTCAGCGACAGGATGCTCGCTTCGGCGCTGAGCGGTGGCGTGAATTGAGGGGAACTTGAACCGTAGAGCGCGATGACGGGGCGGCCGACCGCGGCGGCTACGTGCATCAGGCCGGAATCATTTGTGACTGCCAGCCTTGCCGCTGCCAGCAGATCGGCGGCTTCGGCGATGTCGGTCTTGCCACACAGGTTCTCGCACTGGCCGCCGCTTTGATGGAATATGGTTTCCGCCACGGCGTAGTCTTTCGGAGATCCCACCAGCCAGACTGCATATCCGCGTCCGGCAATCATCCGTGCAAGTGCCGCGTAATGATTTTCCGGCCAGCGTTTGGCTGGGCCGTACTCTGCGCCGGGGCAGAAGGCGATGGCCGGTTGCTGAGGAGACAGTCCGAGCCGTGCCAGTAACCGGCTTTGTTGTTCCGCAGTGGAGCGAAGTACGGGGTGCGGCAGCTGTTCCGGCAGTTGCGCGTCGGTAGTCATTGCCAGTGCGGCAAAGCGCTGAGCCATTTGCGGCAGTGCCGTTTCATCCAGCTTGCGCAGGTCGTTGAGCAGACCCCAGCGAATTTCGCCGCGGAATCCAGTGCGCAACGGGATACCGGAAAACCAGGGTATCAGCGCCGATTTCCAGGAGTTGGGTAGCACTACAGCAATTTCGTAATGGCCATCGCGCAGTTCATGGCCGAGACGGCGGCGCGCTCCGAGCTGCAGTGCACCGTGGCCGAAGGGGTTGAGAATGCCGCGACGGATTTCGGGCATACGTGCAAGCAATGGCAGGGTCCACGACGGAGCAAGATAATCGATTGCAGCCCCGGGATGGTTGTCGGCAAGCAGCCGCAGCAATGGTTGCGAGAGGATCGTATCGCCGACCCAGGATGGACCGACGACGAGAATCTTCATGAACGGAGTGCAGTCGCGGACTGCAAGCGGATCAGTGATGGCCGGCCGCCGCGCCGCCCTTGAGCGCGTAAAGTGTGCCGCAGTAAGGGCAAAGGGTCTCGCCGGTTTTTTCGATCGGCAGGAAGATCCGCGGATGCGCGTTCCAGAGCAGCATCGACGGCATCGGGCAATGCAACGGCAGATCGTCAGCCGTTACTTCGACGTGACGGGACTGGTTTTCAGTCTGGGCGCCCATGATCAGTTGGCCACCGGGGTCAGCCAGTCACGGTGCGCTGCCGCCCTGCCGTTGACGCAGTCAAAGAACATTTTCTGTAGTCGCTCGGTGACTGGACCACGCTTGCCGTTGCCGATGGTGCGGCCGTCGACCTCGCGTATTGGTGTGACTTCAGCCGCAGTGCCGGTGAAAAAGGCTTCATCGGCAATATAGAGATCATCGCGGGTGATACGCCGCGATGACACCGAGTAGCCCATTTCCTCGGCCAGAGTGATGATCGAACCGCGGGTGATGCCGATCAATGCGCTGGTCAGTTCCGGTTCGTAGATCTTGCCGTTTTTGATGATGAACAGGTTTTCCCCCGAGCCTTCGGCAACGAAGCCGTCGACGTCCAGCAACAGGCCCTCGTCATAATCGTGCTCCGTGGCCTCAAGATTGGCCAGTATCGAGTTGGCGTAGGTGCCGGAATATTTGGCGCGGCACATCGAAACATTGACGTGATGACGGGCATGGGAAGAAGTCTTGACACGGATGCCTTTTTCAAGGGCTTCGGCGCCGAGGTACGCGCCCCACGGCCAGGCTGCAATTGCCACATGGACGCTGGCACCCTTGGGTGACACCCCCATTTTTTCCGAGCCATAAAAGGCGATCGGGCGGATGTAGCAGGATTCCAGCTTGTTGGCGCGAACCACTTCCCTGTGGGCCTCCACTAGCACTTCGCGTGCATAAGGGATTTTCATCATGTAGATGTGCGCCGAGTTGTAGAACCGTTCGGTGTGCTCTTTCAGCCGGAAAATCGCGGTGCCGGCTTCCGTTTTGTATGCCCGCAATCCTTCGAATACGGCCAGGCCGTAGTGCAGGGAGTGGGTGAGGACATGGGTGGTAGCGTTGCGCCAGGGCACCAGTTTCCCGTCGTACCAGATTTGACCGTCGAGGTCTGCCATCGACATGCCAGTTTTCTCCGATTTTCTGTCCGGCTGATTGCCGTGCCGGAAGGCGGCTCAGCGCTACGTGAGCGCTGCGATCCGGCATTTTAGCTGATTTGCCCGGCATTGCCGATGCGTCCCGGTGTCGAAGTCGGCGCATTAACCGGATACAATGACCGGACAAGAAAGACCTGAAACGGATTTCGCTAGCATCCGGCGGATCGACGCGGGAGCCGGCGTAATCGGCAGGTGCAAGTTCATATATGATCTTTGGGGCGATACGGTCAATACTGCGAGTCGTGTCACCGGTGAAGCGAAAGCCGGCATGATATTCGTCGACCCCACGACTACCGACCCTCCAAAGGCCAGTTTGAGATCGAGGGTCCGATCACGATAACGGCGAGCGGCAAGGGCAATCTCGAGGTTTACAAGCTGATCGATCTCGCCCTACACCTGCGCGAAGTCACGATCTAGTTTTAACCGGTCGCGCCCAGCAGTTCCCTCCACAGCAGTGTCACGGCGGAGCTTTCCTTTTCCACTTCGTCCGGCTTGATTCGCGCGTAACGGTCTCCGGCCAGCCGCAGCTGGTGCTGCAGCTGGCGAAAACGCCGATAGGCAGCGTGCACGGCCTCGGCCTGCCCGCGGTCAATCAGCCCGTGTGCGGCGGCGGTTTTGAGCAGTGCGAGATTTCCCGAATTGGCTGTCAGTTCCTCATGTGAGTGTGCGTGCATCAGGATCAGGTATTGCACAATGAATTCGACGTCGATGATGCCGCCGCGATCATGCTTGATGTCAAACAGGGTGCTGGTATTGGGGTGGGCATCGAGCATCTTGTTCCGCATTTTAAGAATGCCTGAGCGCAATGCGGCGGGATCACGCGGCATACGCAGTACGGCGGTGCGCATCGATTCGAATTCCCCGCCGATCCCGGCGTTGCCGGCGACGTGGCGCGCGCGTGTGAGCGCTTGATGTTCCCACAGCCAGGCGTTCTGCATCTGGTAGTCGTGCATGCTGGAAATCGGCGTCACCAGCAGGCCGCTGGCGCCGTCCGGCCGCAGGCGCAAGTCCGTGTCGTAGAGTATCCCGGCGGCGGTGAAGCTGGTCAGCCAGTTGTTGATGCGCTGGGCGAGACGTGCATAGGTTTCTCCGGCTTCTGGATCAGGGTCGTCGTAAACGAAAACGATATCCAGATCAGAGGCATATCCAAGCTCCTTGCCGCCGAGTTTTCCGTACCCGATGACGGCAAACCGCGGACTTTCGCAATGTCGGTGACGAAGGCCCTTCCATGACAAATCCAGTACTTCACGGAGTATCAGGTCAGCTAGATCGGAGAGACGGTCGCTGAGCGTTTCCAGCGGTAGTGTTCCGGAGAGATCCTGGGCTACGTAGTGCAGGGTCTGGGTATTTTTGAAATGGCGCAGGATATCCATCTGCCGTTCGGTGTCCCCAATCGCTGCCGCGAGGTCGTTGTGCAGCGATTTGCCGAGAACGGCGTAATCCGGTTTCTCAAGCAGGGCGCGGCCATCAAGCAGTTCGTCCAGTAGTATCGGATTCTGGGTGATGTATTGGGTCACCCAGGAACTGGCACTCATTAGGTCGGCGACGCGCTCCAGCGCATGGGGATATTCATGCAGCAGCGCAAGATAGGCTTCGCGCCGGATGATACTTTCGAACAGCTCCAGCAGCCGCTGCAATGTGGGGTCGGGGTTGCGCCGTGCCGCAGCGGCGGCAATGGCTGCCGGCACCAGCCGGTCGAGCCGCCGCTGGCTGGAGGCCGGCATTTGCTGATAGCGGTTTCCATTGCGCAGCAATGATAGCCGGCGTCCGATTTCAGCCGCCTCCGTGTAGCCGATTTCTGCAAGCCGTTGTACTGTCGCGGGGGTTTCACCGGCATTCGCATGCCAGAGTTTGGCCAAAGGGTGCACTGCGTCGTCGTCTTCGCCGAAAATCGATTCGAAATGCCTGGAAACTGCGTCGCGATGTTCCGCCAGCGTGGCCGCGAAAGCCGGTTCGTCGGGAAAATTCATGCTGGCGGCGAGCGTACTGCGTTCCGTAGGATCCGCAGGCAGCGACTGGGTCTGCTGGTCGTCGCGATACTGCAGCCGGTGTTCGAGGTGGCGCAGGAAAACGTAGGCATCCCCGAGTTCTGTCGCCGCATCTACTTTGATGATGCCGCTGGCGCCCAAGGCCGAGAGAACCGGCAGCGTGGAACGCTGCTGCAGCGCATATTCATGACCGCCGCGGATAAGCTGGAAAACCTGCGCAATGAATTCGATTTCCCGGATACCGCCAGGGCCCAGCTTGATATCATCAAAGCGGTCCTTACGGCTGACCTCGTGACGAACCTGGCTGTGCAGACTTCGCATCGAGGAGAGAGCGCCATAGTCGAGGTGCCGGCGAAAGACAAAAGGTTTCACCAACGCGAGCAATTCATCTTGCCGGTTTCCGGTCAGGGGGCGTGCCTTGATCCATGCGTAACGCTCCCAGGTGCGGCCCTGGGTGACCAGGTAGTTTTCCAGCATGTCGAATCCCATGACCAGTGGTCCGCTTTCGCCATAGGGCCGGAGTCGCGTGTCGACCCTGAATACGAAGCCATCCTCGGTCCATTCGTTGAGTGCGGCAATCAGCCCTCGCGCCAGCCGAGTGAAGAACTCGTGATTGCTCAGCGGCCGTTCGCCGCCGGTTTCGCCTTCTTCGGGATAGATCAGCACCAGGTCGATGTCCGATGAGGCGTTGAGTTCGGCGCCCCCCAGCTTTCCCATGCCGATGACGTGCAGTTGTTGTGGGGCGCCGCCGGTCGCGCTCAGCGGTTCGCCATGAATGGACACAAGTTCGCGGTGCAGGCGGTCGGTCGCTGTGCGAATTGATACTTCTGCAAGGGCCGTCACCGTGTTGACGGTTTCATCAAGTTTTGCGCGTCCACTGAGGTCGCGCACTATCAACCGCGCCATGACTTTCTGGCGAAGCCGTCGCAAGGCGCGCCCCAAACCCAATTGGTCGACATCGGCAGTAGTCAGTTCAGCTAGCATTTCGGCTACGGTGAACGGGTGTGCCAGTTCGTCAGTCGGCAGAATTCTGGGGTTGGCGGTCAAAAGCCGCTGGAGATAGTGGCTGTATTGCGCTGCCGCGGCAATATCGCGGTCGGCGTCGGCTTGATGCCATACGTTATTCGATTCCATGACCGGTTCGCGTTAGAATGACTAAACCCTTGTTTCGTTTCTGCATTTCACATTTCTAATTTTATATCCTTCAGCCGCACATGAGCCTCTCCGCAGTCCGCAGCCAAATCCATAAAAGTTCGCTGTGGATCTATCGGCTGCTTAGTTGGGCAGTGCTGGCAGCAGGGTTGCTGTTTGCTGCAACCATTCTCGTATTGCGCTACTGGATATTGCCCGATATTGCGGCTTATCGGGATGACATCACCCAAATCCTGAGCCGTTCCATTCAGCAGCGTGTCATCATTGGAAATATCAGCGCGAACTGGAACGGGCTGCGGCCACAGCTTGCGCTGGAGCAGGTGATTTTGCACGATGCCGGAGGACGTCCCACCCTGAAACTGCCGCGCATTGATGCCACATTGTCATGGCGATCCGTAGCCAGACTGCAGGTCAATTTTCATTCCCTGGACATTTACCGGCCGGTGTTGACGATCCGCCGTGATCGCGATGGCTTAATCACGGTCGCCAGCATTCCGATGGATATGAACGCGCAGGGGGGCGTTGGTTTTTCAGGCTGGTTGCTGGCCCAGCGCAAAATTGAGATTCATGAGGCGCGTTTGATCTGGAACGATGAGCTGCGTGCTGCACCTTTGCTGGAACTGGACCGGGTGCAGCTGCGGATCGTCAACAACGAAGACCGGCACCGGGTGGCATTGCGCGCGCTACCGCCCTCGGCGCTGGCTTCTCCGCTCGACATGCGTGCTGATCTGATCGGGGAAGATTTCCAGTCGCTGTCGCGCGCGTTGACCGGCCAGCTCTACATGAACCTTGACTACGTCGATTTGGCCGCGTGGCGCCAATGGATCGATTTTCCCGTGCATTTTCCCCAAGGCGCCGGAGCGATGCGTTCCTGGTCTACCTTTACCCGCAACGAATTGCAGTCGGTCATTGCCGACGTGCAGCTCCACGGCGTTCATGCCCGGCTTGGAGCCGAACTGCCCGATCTGGATATGGACTGGCTCGGCGGGCGGTTTTCCTGGAAAAGGAGCGCGGACGGTTTTGAAATCGCCACGCGCAAACTTGCCTTCACGACGGGCGACAAGCTTGAACTTTCCCCTGTTGACCTGCGCCTACAACTGGGTGATGCCGGCAGCGACGGTTATGCACGCGGCGAATTGAAAGTCAACGCACTGGAACTGGTGCCGCTGGTGCAGTTGGCGGACCGGTTGCCGCTGGGAAACGATATACGCAAATCCCTTGCCGAATTTGCGCCGACTGGGGCTATCTATGATTTTTCAGTGCGCTGGAATGGTTACTGGCTAAACCCGAAGGCGTATACGGTACGCGGCCGCTTCCATAAATTGTCTCTGGCCCGCCAGGGGAGTATCCCGGGGTTTTCAGGGTTCAGCGGCAAAATCGATGGCACCGAGAAGAGCGGGACGCTGCATGTGGTGACGCAGAAAGCGACACTTGATATGCCGAGGTTGTTTCGCGAGCCATTGCGTTTCGATACGCTGAACGGCCAGTTGGCCTGGTCGAATCAGGGGCGGGATACGGAATTGCAGCTAAGCAGTTTTGCCTACGCCAATGCTGACCTGGCCGGAACGTTGTTTGGAACTTTCAGGATCGTCGAGGATGGGCCAGGCATTGCTGACCTGACGGGACATCTGACTCGTGGAGTGGCCAACAGGGTGTCAGCTTATTTGCCGTTGATCGTGGCTAAGGGTTACCGGGGCTGGCTGGACAAGGCGTTCATGGCAGGCACCTCGAACGACGTCAGATTCAGGCTCAGGGGTAACCTTCGCGACTTTCCCTTTGCTGATGATCGCAATGGCTTATTCGAGGTGGCAGCCAAGGTCAGCGGCGGTGAGCTGCATTACGGAGAAGGCTGGCCGCGGATTACCGGGATCCAGGGTGACTTAACGTTTCGCGGAAAGCGACTTGAGATGAACGCGCGCGAGGGTGTCATCAACAACGTTCGACTGGGGAAGGTGCGGGCGATGATCCCGGATCTGGTGAAAACCGGAGAGGTTCTGCATGTCAGCGGTGAAGCGGAAGGTGCTACAGCGGACTTTCTTGGATTCATCGAAAAAAGCCCGGTGCACGGGATGATCAACCATTTTACCGAGGGCATGAGTGCCCAGGGGCGTGGCAGGCTGGGTCTGAAGCTGACATTGCCGCTGCGGGCGATCAATCGCAGCAAGATTGGCGGGACATTCCAGTTCATCAATAATCGGTTGCATCCGGGTTCCGGCATGCCGCCGCTGGAGCAGGTCTACGGGCGGCTGGAATTTACCGAATCGTCAGTGCAGGTGCCGAAAGCGACGGCGGTTTTTCTAGGAGGACCTCTGAGCGTCACGGCAGGCAGCCAGCGCGATGCTGCAGTTAACATCAGTTTTCAGGGAAGAATCAACGCCGATGCGGTGCAGCGAGCTGGCACTGCGGACTGGGCGCGCCAGATACGAGGTTCGACTGAATGGCGTGGTACTCTGGTGATGCGCAACAAACTTACCGATCTTGTGGTGGATTCAACATTACGGGGGTTGGCGGTCAGCCTTCCGGCACCGCTGACCAAGACCGACGTCGAAGAATTACCGTTGCGGCTGGAGCGGCGCTTCACCTGGCCGCGGCAGGAAAAGATCAAGATCAGCGTCGGGAAGCTGGCGAATGCTGTGTTGTACCGCAACGGTGACGGCAAGGAGACGCGTATTGAACGCGGCGTAGTGCATTTTGGAGAAGGCAGGGCTTCCGAACCCGACCGGCCGGGTGTCGCGCTATCGGGGTCTATTCCAGGCCTTGATCTGGATGGCTGGCTGGCGTTTATGGGAAAACCGGGTGGAAGTGGCGGAGCACAACTGTCGACCGTTGATTTGCAGATCGGTGAACTGGAGTGGTTCGACCGGCATTTTGCGCCACTGAAGCTTGTGGCCCGGCAGCAATCCGGGGCTTTGCAGATCAATGCCCAGGGTCGCGATATCGAAGGTACGGCGACATGGTCATCGCAGGGAAAGGGGAGGCTCAATGCGCGTCTACGACGGTTGTCGTTGCCTGCCAAGGATGTCAAGGCCGTGCAGGGATCAACGGCCTCGGTGCCTGACTTGCGCACACCGGATCTTCCTGCGCTGGACGTCGTTGTCGACGAGTTTCATTTGTCGGGCCTCGCCTTGGGGCGCCTCGAACTGCAGGCGAACCCGCGGCAGAATGACTGGCGGATCGAACGTTTGCGCGTCAGCAGACCGGAAGGCACGCTGAATCTGGACGGTGTCTGGCAGTCCTGGCTGACCCGTCCGGGTACGCAGGTGAACGTGCGCCTTGAGGTGAATGATGTCGGCAAGTTTCTGGCTCGTCTGGGATATCCCGAGGGTGTGCGGCGCGGCACAGCCAAGGTCGAAGGTAATCTGTCGTGGGAAGGAGGGCCGCAGCGTCTCGATTACCCGACACTGTCCGGAAATTTTGTGCTCTATGCCGCTAAGGGCCAGTTCGTCAAGCTTGAGCCCGGTATCGGCAAGCTGCTGGGAATTCTCAGCCTGCAATCAATGCCGCGGCGGATCACGCTGGACTTTCGGGATATTTTCAGCGAGGGGCTGGCGTTTAACGAAATTGTCGGAGCAATCAAGGTGAACAAGGGGATTGCAACAACCGAGAGTTTTCGCATCAGCGGGCCGGCGGCACGTGTCAGCATGAGTGGGCGCGTGGATCTTGCGCGGGAAACCCAATCATTGCGTGTGAAGGTGAATCCGCAACTGTCCGATACCGTTTCCGTTGCAGGCGCCCTGATCAGCGGACCGGTCGCCGGTCTTGCTGCGTTCATTACTCAGAAATTGTTGAAAGATCCTTTGGACCAGATTGCCGCTTACGAATATGACGTGATCGGAAGCTGGTCAGAGCCGCATGTGACCAAGGTCGAGCCTCCGTCAGTCAACAGTTCAGAGAGCGGGAAATGACTGCGCGGATGGTGTTTTTTTTGGTTTTGATACAGCCGTTGCTGCTTGTCGCGGCGGAGATTGCTCCCGAACTGTGGGATCGCCCGCGATCGGCACAAAGCGTAATGGCATCCGCTGCGGTTCGACAGACGGTAGCGGCTTATCAGCAGGATTCCGCGGCGCGCATCGTGATCGTTCATGGATCGCGTCCACAAGCGCAGGCGCAGGCTGAAGAATTGCGGGCATGGCTGGTCGCGCTGGCGATTGAGAGTTCGCGGGTGTTGTTGCGTGCGGATCCAGACGCTACTGCAGTGAGCCTTGAGGTGATGAAATGAAAGAGAAAGCAACGGCATGAGTACCCGATTGAGATCAACGATGGCTCAGTCCAGAAGAGCGGATTCCGATGGTTCCGGCGCAATAAGGATTGCCGCGGTGCAGATGGCATCAGGCCCGCGTGTGGAGGCCAATCTCAAGGAGGCGTCGAGATTGACCGACATGGCGGCTTCCCAGGGCGCGCGGCTGGTGGCCTTGCCGGAGTATTTTGGCATCATGGGCATGAAGGACACCGACAAGGTGGCGGTACGCGAGAAGTTTGGGGACGGTCCGATCCAGGAATTCCTTTCGGCGGCTGCGCGCAAACACGGTATGTGGATTGTCGGCGGCTCGGTGCCGTTGTTGGCAGCTTCTTCGGAGAAAGTGCTCAACACCAGCCTGGTCTATGACGATCAGGGCGAATGCGTCGCACGCTACGACGAGATCCACCTGTTTGGTTTCAAGATGGGGGATGAACGCTATTCCGAGGAAACCACCATTGAGCATGGCAAGAAGGTCGTGGCGTTTGATTCCCCTTTCGGCCGCATCGGCCTCTCGATTTGCTATGACCTGCGCTTTCCCGAGCTTTACCGCGCCATGGGCGAGGTCGACCTGATCCTGGTGCCGTCGGCATTTACGGAAACCACTGGCAAGGCACATTGGGAAACGTTGATCAGGGCTCGTGCCATCGAAAACCTCGCCTATGTGCTGGCGCCGGCGCAGGGTGGTTATCACGTCAATGGCCGGGAAACGCATGGCGATTCGATGATCGTCGATCCCTGGGGCGTCATACTTGACCGTCTGCCTCGCGGTTCGGGGATCGTGATTGCCAGCATGAACCGGTCCCATATCAAGCGCTTACGCCAGAGTTTGCCGGCGCTGAGCCACCGTACGCTGTAGGATAAATTAACTATATGTTTTTATTGATTAATAAATGAAATCCGCGAACGCCTTTGAAACTGCTAGCGCTGTGCTGCTGGCACCCCACGCCCTGGACGAGCACCGGTTGCAACAGGTGTTTGGTGAAATCATGGCCCATCGCGTCGATTACGCCGACCTGTATTTCCAGTATTCGCGCAGCGAGTCGTGGAGTTTGGAAGAAGGCATCGTCAAATCCGGCAGTTTCAACATCGACCAGGGCGTCGGCGTGCGCGCTGTGAGCGGTGAAAAAACCGCGTTCGCCTATTCGGACGATATCAGTCTGGCAGCGCTGCAGTCTGCCGCGCGGGCAACGCGCGCGATTGCCAGTCAGGGTGCCGCAGGCAGCGCGGCCGTGGCGCAACGCGGCGACCCGCTCGCACTCTATGCGCCGCAGGATCCGCTGGGGAGTCTGGATGCGCATTCCAAGGTAAAACTGCTGGAACGGCTGGAGCAGGCGGCGCGTCGCATTGATCCGCGCGTGACACAGGTCATGGCCTCGCTGGCCGGTGAATACGAGGTGGTGATGGTTGCGCGCAGCGACGGCATGCAGGCGGCGGACATCCGGCCGCTGGTACGGCTGTCGCTGCAGGTCATCGTCGAGGCTGATGGCCGGCGCGAGCAGGGCAGCGCTGGCGGCGGCGGGCGGTTTGATTACTGCTACTTCACTGACGCGGTAATCGCGGACTATGCCGCCAAGGCCGTGCAGCAGGCATTGACCAACCTGGATGCGCGCCCGGCACCGGCCGGCACAATGACGGTGGTATTGGGATCGGGCTGGCCCGGGGTGCTGCTGCACGAGGCGGTCGGGCACGGGTTGGAAGGCGATTTCAACCGCAAGGGGACGTCGGCATTCAGTGGGCGTATCGGCGAAAGAGTGGCGGCACCGGGCGTTACCGTGGTCGATGACGGTACCATTGCCGGCCGCCGCGGCTCATTGAATGTTGACGATGAGGGCAACCGGACGCAGCACAACGTGTTGATCGAGGACGGCGTATTGCGTGGTTATTTGCAGGACGCGCTCAATGCGCGGCTGATGGGCGTGCCGGTGACCGGCAACGGCCGTCGTGAATCCTACGCGCATGTGCCGATGCCGCGCATGACTAATACCTACATGTTGAACGGCAAATGCGAGGCGGAAGAAATCATCGCTTCGGTCGACCGCGGCCTGTATGCGGTGAATTTCGGCGGCGGCCAGGTTGACATCACCAGCGGCAAGTTCGTTTTTTCAGCATCCGAGGCCTGGATGATTGAAAACGGCAAGCTGTCCCACCCGGTCAGGGGCGCCACCCTGATCGGCAATGGCCCAGATGCGCTAAAGCTGGTGTCGATGATCGGTAACGACATGCAGCTCGACAGTGGGGTCGGAACCTGCGGTAAAGAGGGGCAAAGCGTGCCGGTGGGGGTGGGGCAGCCAACCTTGCGTATCGACGGGATGACCGTCGGCGGCACGGTATAGGGCGAGTCAAGATTCCGCTATAATGCATTGATTTTATGGACTGTTAAGAAAGTTGAAGACCGAAATGTCGCACCGTACCGACGATTTGCGAATCAAGGAAATCAAGGAACTGGCACCGCCGGCACATTTGCTTCGCGAACTGGCGTTGAGCGAAAAAGCCGCGGATACCACCTTTGAGGCACGCCAGTCGATCCACCGGATCCTGCACGGTGCCGATGACCGGCTGCTGGTGATCATGGGGCCGTGCTCGGTCCATGACGTAAAGGCGGCCGAGGAATACGCCGGAAAACTGCTCGAGGCGAAAAGCGCGCTGGCCGAGGACCTGCTGATCGTCATGCGTGTGTATTTCGAGAAGCCGCGTACAACGGTGGGCTGGAAAGGTCTCATCAACGATCCCAATCTGGACGGCAGTTTCCGCATCAATGACGGTCTGCGCGTCGCCCGTTCATTACTGCTGGCACTAAACGAAAGCGGCATGCCGGTGGGCTGCGAGTTTCTTGACATGATTACCCCCCAGTACATCGCCGACCTAGTTTCCTGGGGCGCGATAGGTGCGCGTACTACCGAATCGCAGATTCACCGCGAACTGGCTTCGGGACTGTCATGCCCCGTCGGCTTCAAGAATGGAACCGACGGCAACATCAAGATCGCCATCGATGCGATTCGTGCAGCACAGGCGCCGCATCACTTCTTGTCAGTGACCAAGGGCGGCCATTCCGCGATCGTGTCGACCACTGGCAACGAGGATTGCCACATCATCCTGCGCGGTGGCAAGCAGCCCAATTATGACGCGGCCAGCGTGGATGCCGCAGGTCGCGGCCTCGCCGAGGCCGGCATTCCGGCACGCATCATGATTGATTTCAGCCACAGCAACAGCAGCAAGAAACCGGAGCGACAGGTGGATGTCAGTCACGACGTGGCCGGTCAGATCGCGGGGGGTGACGATCGCATTTTCGGCATCATGGTGGAAAGCCACCTTAAAGCCGGTCGTCAGGATCTGGTGCCGGGAAAGTCGCTGACCTACGGCATCAGCATTACCGATGGCTGCATCGGTTGGGATGAGAGCCGGAAACTGCTTGATACGCTTGCCGACGGCGTGCGTCGGCGCAGGCTCAAAGCGGTCGCTGCGGACTGAGCGCGCAGTCTTGACCGGACCCGACTGACGATTGCCACTATTGATCTGAACATGGCCGAAGACAGTCAAAACATGATATACGACCGGGGCAATCTCGAGAAGCTGGAGAATGTCGGCGCTGGTTCGGCCATGACCGGAGAGATTTTGGCCTCGTTGGAAAGTCGCAGTTTTTTACCGAGTTTGCCCAGGAAGACATCGCGGTGCTCGCTGGTTACATGGAGTTTTATCGCGCGCAGTCCTTGGAAATCATCATCCAAGAGCGGGACGAAGGCGATTTCATGGCGCTGGTCATCGAAGGCGAGATCAACATGCTGAAGAAAGGGCGGCACGCCGAACTGCAACACATGACCAGCGCCGGTCCGGGCATGACACTGGGTGAGATGTCGATGATCGACGGCAAGCCGCGGTTCGCGACCTGCGTAGCTTCTAAGCCCACCACGTTCGCCGTTGTGACGCGCGACAACATGTTGAAAATCATCATCGATCATCCCGGGCTTGGTTCGAAAATCCTGGTCAAGATGGTCGCCATGCTGTCGCTGCGCCTGCGTCAGACCAGCAGCCGCTTGTTGCGCATGATGGAGGAGGTTCGCTGAGCGGTCCTGCGGCGGCGACGGTGATTTTGATCCGTTGCCTGAGCGTTTGGATTTTCCTGATGGCCGGTGGTTCGTGGGCGGCGGCAGTAGTTCAACGCGATGCCCGCGGCGTGGAAGTGCGCCTAGAACAGCCGGCGCGTCGCATCGTTACGTTAACCCCTCATCTGACCGAACTGGTTGCAGCTGCCGGTGCCGGTTCCCATCTGGTTGGCGTGGCGCGTTTTAGCAACCACCCTCAGGAATTCAGCCGGCTGCCGGTGATCAGTGACTCCGGACAAATTGATCTGGAACGCATACTCGCGTTGAAGCCCGATCTTGTGCTGGCATGGCGAAGCGGGACGCCGCGCAACGCAGTGAACCGCCTGGAGCGCCTTGGGCTGACACTTTTTGTATCTGAAGCGGTACGGTTGGACGATATTCCGCGTAGTCTGGAGGCCATAGCCGCGCTGGCAGGCACTCTGCCGGCAGGAGAAAAGGCGGTCAGGGTATTTCGCGACGAGTTGCGGGCGCACCGTTTGCGCTCATACGGCGGTCCGCCGGTCAGGGTGTTTTACGAAATCTGGCCGCGTCCGCTGATGACGGTCAACCGGGGTCACATCATTAGCGAAGTCATCCACCTTTGCGGCGGCATAAACATTTTCAACGGTCTGGACATGTTGACCCCGGAAATTTCCTATGAGGCATTGCTGGCTGTCCATCCGGAAGTCGTGCTGGGTGGAGGTTCAGCCGACAACGCCGAAGGCTTTGCCGCACGCTGGGCGGCGCAGGTTCCTCCGCTGAACGCCGTTCAGGCTTTTCATATACCGCCCGACCTGATTCAGCGACCGACGCCGCGTCTGATGGAGGGTGCGCGGCGCGTATGCGCCCATCTCGATGCCGTGCGTGCGGCGCGGCGATGATGCAGCGGATCAGGCGCGATTCCGGCCTTGCTGCCAGAGCACGTCGCCGGTTACGGACTGGTTGATCACACGGGCGATGACGAACAGCAGGTCGGACAGACGATTGAGGTAGCGGACGGGCAGCGGCGGCATGGATTCGATACTGGACAGCGCGACCAGGGAGCGTTCGGCTCGCCGGCACACCGTTCGAGCCAGATGAGCCAGCGCGGCAGCTCGCGAACCACCAGGCAACACGAATTCCTTTAGTGGCGGCAGGCCGGCGTTGAACTGTTCAATTAACCTGTCAATTCGCATGAGATGGCTGTCGCTGATCAGCGTGTGTCCCGGCAGACTCAGTTCGCCGCCGAGATCGAACAGGTCATGCTGAACCCCGGACAATGCGCTATCCAGATGAGCGGGCAGTGATTCGGTCAGCAGCAGACCGATACAACTGTTCAATTC
>JAYOED010000016.1:16290-17502 GCA_038106575.1 Burkholderiales bacterium | reverse complement strand
ATGTCGCCGATTGCGATCATCCGTGGCTGATCCTTTCCGAGACGTTGGCCGGATGCGAGTCCGGTGCTGCCGTCGTCTCCGGTGCGGGTGACTATTTTCGAGAGGCGGTTTGACATAAGCTAGTTTCTGGAACGATGGGGAATTATAGGCGTAATGCTGTAATGCCGATTGCTGCGTGATATTCTCGATACAGCTGTATTCCTGGAAACCGCTCAACTGGAGACGCAGCATGTTCAAGCACATTCTGATTTATACCGATGGTTCCAAGCTTTCGCGCAAGGCGCTGGTCACTGGAATCAAGCTGGCCAAATTGTCCAAGGGGCGTATATCACTGTTGTACGTGATGCCCAAGCTCGATCCGATGATTTTTGCGGAAGGCTATGTGCCTGAACCTGACTGGATGGACGACTACGAAAGTTCTGCCCGAGAAAACGCCAAGGCTTATCTGGCGCGCGCCGAAGTGCAGGCGGCGAAATCAAACGTGCCCTGCAGCACGCGGATGGCGATGGCGGACAGGCCATTCAAGGAGATCATTGCGACCGCACGGTCTCGCAACTGCGACGCCATCGTCATGCCATCCCGCGGACGCAAAGGCATGACCGCGGTGCTGCTGGGCAGCGAGACCATGGAAGTGCTTACCCGCTGCACCCGTCCTGTGATTGTGGTTAGATAAAATAAATTAAAACAATAGGTTATTGAGTAATTTCAACCCGGTGCTGGCGGGCGTACGGAGCCGTCGGGAAGTATCGTCTGGCATTCGCGGAAAATGCGCAGTTTGCATTCGCGGCAGATAGCGGTATCGAGCTTGGGATAAATGGCGCTGATTGCATTAGCTTTGACGGGGAATAGGTTTTCCTCCCCGATGTCGTGAAGATAGCCGCCCCGCCGCAGCAGGTGCATGACCTCGTCTTTGAGGCGGTAAAAATAAAGCCCGCCGCCAAACCGTCGCCTTCGCTTGGCCTCGTGCGCGAACAGTTCTGCACCGGCGACATCGACAAAGTTGATGCCGCTGGCGGCGATGACCACATTCTTTTGCGGTGTGCGCTCGCCGATCTGGTGCAGCAGCTGCTGCGTGTGGTCGACAGCACCAAAGAAAATCGAGCCGTTGATGCGTACGCATTTGACCTGTGGGCAGTCAGGCAGGCCAGTTTCAGCCGAGTAATGATAGCTGCCCTCGGTCGGATCCGGCTTGACATCGAGTATCACCGGGTG
>JAYOED010000016.1:0-16280 GCA_038106575.1 Burkholderiales bacterium | reverse complement strand
TAGAGCATCAGCGACAGCAGTATGCCGGTATAAATCGCAAACTCGAGTTGAACGAACACGGTGGCGAGCAAAGTCACGGCGAGCACGGTGCTTTCCGAAAGACTGGTGCGAATGATGTTGCGGATCTGGGGAATGTCGATCAGTCCCCAGGCCACCATGAACAGGATGCCGGCCATGGTCGGTACCGGCAGAAACTGGACCAATGGTGCGACCAGCAGCACGATGACCACAAGGAAAACGGCGGATAGCACGGCGGCAAGCGGGGTCCGTGCCCCGGCTTCGTAGTTGACACCGCTGCGGTTGAATGACCCGCTGGAAGCGTAAGCGGAAAAAAAACTGCCGACCAGGTTGGACAGGCCTTGCCCGATGAACTCCTGATTGCCGTCAATGCGTTGTTCAGAGCGTACGGCAATGGCGCGAGCAATCGATACCGCTTCGGTGAGACCAAGCATGGTGACGGCGACGGCGATAGAGGCGGTCTTGCGCAGTGATTCCAGCGAGAAATCTGGCGCGGAAAAATGCGGAAAGATGCCAGACAGGGACTTGACCATGGCAATCTGCTTGTGGGCGTCCAGTTGGGGTATCAGTCCCAGCAGCGCCGTGTAAAGACCGCCGGCAACCATCGCAAAAATCATGTACGGCAGTCTGCGGTAACGGCGCTTGATCAGGATTCCGACCAGCAAGGTGATCATGCCGACGGAAGTCACATACCAGTTGATTTCATTGAGACCGTAGATCGTCTGGTGCAGGGTTTCTGCAAAAGAGATGCCGCGCGGCATCGGGATGCCGAAAAAATGGGTGATCTGGGTGCTGATGATCAGCAGGCCCGCGCCGGCGGTGAAGCCGAGTACCACGGTATGGGAGATAAAGTTGACCAGTGCCCCCATGCGCGCCAGTCCCATGGCGATCTGGAATACCCCGGTGAGAAAGGTCATCATCAGCACCAGTCTGATGTATTCCGGCGTTCCGGGCTCGGCAATGCCACTCATCGTGGCGTAGATGACGATCGAAATTGCCGTGGTCGGCCCCGAAACCAGGTGCCAGCTTGATCCAAACAGGGCAGCAATGATGGCCGGGACCATGGCTGCGTAGAGCCCGTATTCCGGCGGCAATCCGGCGATGGCGGCAAAGGCCACACCCTGCGGCAGCACGACCACCGCTCCCGTGAGACCTGCCATGGCGTCCGCGCGCAGCGTTTGCCGGGTGACCATCGGCCACCATTGCAAAAATGGAAAAATCAGGCGCGCAGCATTCCGAAGCCGCTCGAACGTTAGTCGCAAAGAAAACTTCAATGGGGTTCCCGGGAAGACTGTTTTAATTATCGACCATAGCGACGCCTCCGGGCAATCAGGCCTGTTTGGAGGGCAATCAGTAAAATTTTTAGGATATAATCCGCGTCCTGCGTATTCAATCTGATGGAAAGAGCACCCTCATGAAGCGTTTATTCGCACTATGTGTCGGCATGGGCATCGTGGGCCTGTTCTCGGGCGCTGCCCTTGCCGCAGACGGCAATCCGGCTGCCGGCAAGGACAAGAGCTCGATGTGTGCCGGCTGTCACGGCATTCCCGGCTACAAAACGGCTTTCCCGGTGACTTACAGCGTCCCCAAGCTCGGCGGCCAGCATGCGGCCTACATCGTCAAAGCGCTGCAGGGTTACAAGAACGGTGACCGTGCGCATCCTTCGATGCGTGCGATAGCAGCCAGCCTGAGCGACCAGGTAATGGCCGATCTGGCTGCCTACTATTCTTTGGCTGCTGTCCAGTCGGCGGCAAAATAAGGGGATCCAGCGGATGAAAACCATCGATTTATTTATGATTGCCGGCTGTGCGATGCTGCTGGCTGGTGGAGTGGCGCAGGCTGCCAACCCGGAAGCCGGTAAGGAAAAAGCCAAGGTCTGCGCGGCCTGTCATGGCGCGGACGGCAATAGCCAGAATGCTGAATTTCCCCGCCTTGCTGGACAAAACCGCGATTACTTGGAAAAGGCTCTGGCGGATTACAAGTCGGGCGAGCGCAAGAATGCGATCATGGCGCCGCTTGCTGGAGCCCTGTCGAAGCGCGATATCGAGGACCTGGCAGCCTATTTTTCAAGCCAATCGGGATTGACCGTCAAATACTGAGTTTTAGAAGATTCCAAAAAACGCGCCGGATTTTGGCGCGTTTTTTATTTCCGGCGGCAGTTCATGTCTTGCCGTGGAATTCGCACAGATCGTTGATCAGGCATTCGCCGCAGTGCGGCTTGCGTGCCACACAGACGTAACGCCCGTGGAGGATCATCCAGTGGTGGGCATGCAGTCTGAACTCTCCGGGCGTTATTTTCAGTAGTTTCTGTTCCACGGCCAAGGGGTCTTTGCCCGGCGCAAGGCCGGTGCGGTTTGCAATGCGAAAAATATGCGTATCCACGGCGATGGTCGGTTCTCCAAAGGCGATATTAAGAACGACATTGGCCGTTTTTCTGCCCACGCCCGGTAGACCTTCCAGCGCAGCGCGATCTCTTGGCACCGTTCCCTCATGTTGTTCGAGCAGGATTTTGCAGGTGGCTATGATGTTTTTAGCCTTGGTCCGGTAAAGTCCGATGCGCCGGATAAAGGTTTCCAGTCCGGAGACGCCCAGCTTGAGTATCGATTGCGGAGTGTTCGCCTTGCGGTACAATTCGCGCGTCGCCAGGTTCACGCTTTTGTCGGTGGCTTGAGCCGAGAGAATGACGGCGACTAGTAATTCAAATGGGTTGGAATATTCGAGCTCGCCGCGTGGCTCGGGTTTGGCATTGCGGAAACGTTCGAAAATGGCGCGGCGTTTGGCGGGATTCATGGAAGCATGCCCTGCAATTCACGGAAAGTGCCGTGCAATTATAATGGGCTGGTTTTTTTGAATTCGAACATGTTTCCGATTAATCTATTTTCCGCTGAGCTCAAGCGTTTCAGGTATGCCTTCGGCATTTGTTCCCTACGCTGATTCGCGATTCACCCCGGTTCAGAGCTTGCGTTCGCGCAAGCGGACGCGGGCCCGCTGCAGGGCGCGGGCAAGCGTTTTACTTTTGCGGGATGCGACTGAATTTTCCTCTGAAAGAGATTTTTTGCCGGCTGCATGTCGGGCCTGCAGACGTTTCTGATGCGCGTGGTAACGTGCTTTAAGGCGCGGGGCGGCCGCCTGCTGGACGTTTCTGTCGCGTGGTGCCTCCGTGGGGATCAGTGCGATGCAGTCGACCGGGCAGGGCGGCAGACATAATGCGCACCCGGTGCATTCCCCGGAGATCACGGTGTGCATCCATTTTCGGGCACCGACAATTGCATCGACCGGACAGGCGGCGATGCACAGCGTACAGCCGATGCAGGTGGTTTCATCAATGAGTGCGACGGTGGGTGTCGTCACGGCACCGCATGCGGGATCCGGAGGCAGCGTACTGATCCCGAGCAATTCCGCGAGCTCGGCGATCAGTTCTTCTCCTCCAGGCGGACACCGGTTGATGGCTGCTGCATTGCCTGCAATCGCTTCGGCATAGGGCGCGCAGCCCGAATAGCCGCACTGCCGGCATTGTGTCTGCGGCAGCAGGGCATCGATCTGATCCGCTGAAGGGGCAATCACCGCTGCGTCATCGCGTACGGGTTCCGGCTATGGCGTTTACGCACTCTGCGATCAGTCTTGGACCGGCGTACACGAGGCCGGTGTAGATCTGGATCAGGCTGGCGCCGGCGGCGATGCGCGCTACTGCGTCTTCGCCGGTCATAATGCCGCCGACACCGATGACCGGCACCGCGCCTGCCAGGGTTTTTGCCAGACGCGTAGTGACGTCCTGTGCCTGCGCAGTCAGCGGCGCGCCGCTGAGCCCGCCCGCCTCGTTGCCGTGCGGTAAAGCTGCAACGTCGTCTTTGGCAATCGTGGTGTTGGTGGCAATGACGGCATCAATACCGTACGTAACCAGCAGATCGGCTATTTTTGTGATCTGCGCTTCATCAAGATCGGGTGCGATTTTTAGTGTCAAAGGCACCCGCCGGCCGTGGCTGTCAGCGAGGCGTGTGCGCTCGTCTTTCAACGCAGAGAGCAGGGCTTCAAGTTCGTCAGCCTGCTGCAACTGGCGCAGGTTTTTTGTATTCGGCGAGGAAATGTTCACCGTTACGTAGTCGGCATACGCGTAAACCTTGCGCAGGCATTCCAGGTAATCTCCCGCGGCTCGTTCCACCGGCGTGTCGAAATTCTTGCCGATGTTGATGCCGAGGACACCTCGGTAGTTCGCGTGCCGCACATTTTCGATCAGCGCATCGACGCCGCGGTTGTTGAACCCCATGCGGTTGATGATGGCGGAGGCTTGGGGCAGGCGAAACAGGCGCGGCCTTGGATTGCCGGGCTGGGGACGCGGGGTCACAGTGCCGATTTCAATGAAACCGAAGCCCAGCGTGCCTAGTGCATCGATATAGTCGCCGCTCTTGTCGAGGCCCGCGGCCAACCCGACCGGATTAGGAAAGTCGAGCCCTATCAGTCTGGACGGCAACGCCTTGATACGCGCAGCGCAGCCTCTGGATAGGCCGGATTGTGCAGCCACCCGCAAGGATTCGAGTGTCAGGTGATGAGCGGATTCTGCATCCAGGGCAAACAGCAGTGGTCGCAGCAGCGTATACATGCCGGTATTTTACCGGGAGGAACGCATGCTGGCTGGACAAGCATGAGCATATCGTTTCGGTCAGCCTATCGTGGCAAATACGGTTTTTTTCCCGGCTGCATCAACAATGCATAAATGCCCACCATGACTATCCAGCACACCAGGCCTGACCACAGCACATGGGAAACGAAATGGGCGCCTTGAGCGATACGACCCAGGCCAAGCAGCAGTCCGGAGAGCAACCCTGGACTTGGGGTCGAATTTCAGGGTTCCTGCTTCAATTACGCGGCTGCTCGTGCGTCCGCTGCTGCGTTTGTAGAGTGCCTGCAACCGCGCTTCGACTTCCTTCAGCGAGAACGGCTTCACAAGATAATCGTCAGCACCTTGGGCAAATCCCCTGAGTTTATCGTCCAGGGTATCGCGGGCGGTCAGCATTAGTATCGGTGTTTCGAGATGCGCGTCGTCGCGCAATTTACGGGTCACCGACAGGCCGTCCATGCCAGGCAGTCCAAGGTCTAGAACGATGGCGTCAAAGGTCTGGGTTGTCGCAAGGTGCAGTCCGCCAGCACCGTCCGCAGCCGCATCGACGCTATGACCGCGGCCTTCGAGGTAATCATAGAGATTTGCCGCGATGGTCGTGTCGTCTTCAATGATTAGGATGCGCACGCGATTTCTGCAAAAGTCACTCGGGCAGCGGCTGCCAGCGGCCGTTGATCAGACCTTCCATCTTCTGAAAACGGATTTTATAGGCCATCTTCCTGCTCTGGGCGATCCAGTATCCGAGGTAAAGATAGTTCAGGTCGAGTCTGCGGCAGAGTTCAATTTGCCAGAGGATGTTGTAGGTGCCGTAGCTGGCGCCTGGGATATCCGGATCGAAAAACGTGTAAACCGATGATATGCCATCCTGCAACTGGTCAAGTATGCTGACCATGCGCAAGACGCCGTGTTCGCGGAACTCGACCAGGCGCGATTCGACATTACTTTGCAAAAGGAAATGCCGGTACTGTTCCCGGCTGTCCTGGTCCATGCCGCCGCCGGCATGACGTTGTGCCTGATAGCGCAGGTAAAGCGCGTAGTGTTCAGGATTGTATTTGAGGTCGAGTGTGCGTGCTTCGAGCTCGGCGTGACGGTTGAGGGTGCGCCGCTGGGTTCGGCTGGGAAGGAATTCCTCGGCGATGACCCGCACCGGCACACAAGCACGGCAATGATCGCAATGCGGCCGGTAAGTGAATGCACCACTGCGGCGGAATCCGGCGCGAACGAGTTCGCTGTAGATTGGACCATCAATCAGATGGCAGGGAGTAGCCACCTGTGAGCGCGCCATGTGCTCGGGCAGATAGCTGCACGGGTAGGGCGCGGTGGCGTAGAACTGCAGGACCGAAAGCGGTGAGTCCGAAAGGTAAGTCAACGCTGGATACCTACGTGTTCAGGTCGTCGCCAAATTGCCGGAAATCGGCAGAAAGAGGATAGTTTACCAATTCCTTTAGGAGTTGAGAAAATTCGCTGCGCGGGATTTCTCGGGCTCCAAAGCGGGCCAGATGTGAAGTTTTCATCTGGCAGTCAATCACGCGGAAATCCCAGCGTTCGAGTTGCCTGACCAGATGCACCAGTGCGATCTTGGAGGCATCAGCGCTACGCGCGAACATCGATTCGCCATAGAACACCCTGCCCAGAGCGAGACCGTAGAGTCCGCCACACAGTTGGCCGTCGATCCAGGTTTCAACGGAGTGTGCATATCCAAGCCGATGCAGTTCACTATAAGCCGAAATCATTGCTTCGGTGATCCACGTGCCTGCGCCATCTCCGCGCGGCTCGGCGCACGCGCGCATGACTGCTTCAAATGCAGTGTCGGCTCGAATTTCGAAATCGTTCCGGCGCACGAGCTTGGCTAGCGAGCGCGGCACTCGCAACTCTGCCGGGAACAGCACCATCCTCGGATCCGGACTCCACCACAGCAGCGGTTCGTACTCGCCGTACCACGGGAAAATTCCGCGCCGGTAGGCGTTGAGAAGCCGTTCAGTTGACAGATCGCCGCCGGCGGCCAGAAGGCCGTTGGGGGTGGTCAGCGCATTTTCCAGGGGCGGAAAATCGTCGGTGACTTCTAGCCAGGGAATCATCAGGGCATTTTACGAGGGCAATCAGCAACATGTGCAAAGCATTTGACTTGGGTCAAAAGCGGATATCAATACATCCGGACAATGCGGTAGCAGGCTTTTCCGGACTTGGAGAAATCCCAAGGGTGGTTTATTTTTGATGCCCGAATATAGGTTGTTAGCGGCAGCATCTACTGATTTTCCTCATGGGCGCGGCACTGATTGTGGTTGCGCTAAGCGTTGCCGGTGTCGGTCCTTTCCTGCGCGGCATTGAGCGCATAGGCAGCGTTCTGTGGAAACAGATTCAACCCTTTCCCTGCCGCTTTCTTTCGGTAACTGCGCCCTTGAAGGCCTTCGCCCTAGGTGCGTTATTGGGATGTTTGCCCTGCGGAGTGGTATACGCGGTTTTGCTGATAGCATTTGCTTTAGAGAGTGCCGTTGAAGGCGCACTATTGCTTGCGGCGTTCGGCCTCGGAACCTTGCCCAATCTACTGATCTTGGGTCTGCGGCCCAGCGGGTATCCGCCTAGCTGGGGCGCGACGGATGGGTGCGCGTTGCGGCGGGACTGCTGATTGCGGGCGTGTGTATTTACGGCGTGCTGCATGCGTTGCAGGCTAAGGAGTTTGATTCTGAAAGCACCCTGTGCCAGTTGGCACCCGGTTTGGCGTATTGGCAGGGTAACTGATATCTGCGGAAGCTACTGTAGAACGTTTCGGGGTTGCCGCAAGGTTATCGTTCAACTAATTGATTTTATTTTTATCTCAGCATTTAACCTGCTGTTTGCAAAATTGTGTCAGGGGAGTGACTGTGGTCTTCCCGGCAATGCGCTGAAGGGCGCGAGTAAGCGAGCCATGTTCGAGAGCCAATCGCATTTCGTATTTAGCAAAAAAGGTGTTGAACATCTCGCCCCCCAGTGTGCCAGTGGCATGCAGGGTATCGCTGGCCGGATCGTGCTCGAGGAGGATTGCGCAGAGTGGCTGCGATGCAGGTCCGCCCATCACCCGCGCGCCGGCTGCAGGATCGTATTCACTGTGTTCGGAACAACAGTGAATCATTCGCGGCTTGCTGATCTTCGACGCAGTGGACTGATCGCGGTAACTGATGAAACTGATTTGCCGCGTCGGATAGGTCAATTGGTGGGAACAAATTGCCGAATAGGCGACAATGGCCCGCTCTGGACCGACGCCGCCCGGCCAGCGATAAGCATCGCCGCTTCCCGTTTTTAACGTCACGTTCTCGGTAGTTGGGCGACCGAGGTTGAGCAGGAAGCAGGGAGTTCCTTCGAACGGATAGTGGAAGACATAGTTCTCGCCCGCAACCAGCTTGGAGGCGCGCAACGGCCTTCCGCTTCCGTCCACCAGTTGAGCGCGCCCGTATGCGTTGGGACGCGCATCGGCAGCGAGCGCTGGTTTTCCGGCCCCCAATCCCAGAGCGGATGCGGAGCAGACACGGATGAAATCACGGCGTTCCATGGTTACCGCTTATTGTTCTTGGCTCCAACAGGACTGTCAAATGCTAGGAAAAAACTGCCGGCCAAAGCGGGCCTTGCGTTAAGCGCTAGAAATGCGTTAAAGCCTGTACTTGAGGCAAACCCCGGTGAAGGTAGCTTCCTGTTTCGTGTTGGAAAATACCGTGCTTACCTGGGTCCTGCGCCGCCGCAGGCTGTGCCGCAGTAGGTAAAAGGAACTGGGCCGCTCGTGGGAAACATCAGCCAGGTCCAGTCGTCCGAGCCCAATTTTTTGTGGATCAGGCCGAAGTGGATTAAGGTATTTTCCCCCATTGCGTAATCGGCATGCTGCTTGATCCTTTGTATCGTGTTGGTGATGTCGGGTGACAGCGACTGCGGCAACCAACTCGCAACTATCCATCTTGGGGCAGGTGGCAGCTATCCAGTAAAGTGCGTCAATCAACTTGGCACAAAAAAACTGTCAGGCTTGTTTCGGGTGCACTGATCGCAGTCCTCGGTTCCTGGGTACGCTTCCGGATGTTATCAAGCTGCTTGCTTGACTAACTAGAAGTTAGAAGGGCTCAGCGTACTTCGGTATCGATGACGATAACCACTTCGGTGGCTCCGATCTTGACCGGCTTGCTGTGGCCTTCGATATCACCCGGCCGTCGCCCGGCAACGCCTGACTTGGATATGCGGGCGCCGACGATGACCGTGCCGAAGCGTGAGAGGTTCATTCCCGGCGCCATCGCCATGCTGTCATCCAGCTTGAATGTTAGCGGCAAATCTGCGGCGCGTTTGCGTAGGACTGCGAGTGGCGCGAGCGGCCCATCCTTAGGGCGTGCGAATATGAATAGGGGATCTTCGGGGGAGAGGCGCGCTTTCAAATTATCGGTTATGCGGATCGTACCGCTGACACTCGATCTCGTCGGTGAGACGGATTTTGCAGTCCGGGCTGTATCCGACTTCTTGCTAGCCAGCTGCCGGGCCTCGGCAATGCTTGCGCGTACGGATGCGGCGATTTCGGACTCGGGTGGCAGTGCTGTCGTCAGTTGCTCCCAGTAGGAGACTGCCTTTGTAAAATCCTGGTTATCAAAGGCGATTGTCCCGGCCATGGCCAGCGCTTTCGGATTGCCGGGATCGATCTCCAGAGCGCGCTGCACCAGTTTTTTGGTCTCTCCGGCCAGTTCTTTTCCGTGTGTCATGGCAAGCGCGTCGGCATACTCGACGAGAACTTGGGCGTCGCTGGGAAGCCGAGCAGCTGCTTCGGCGTAGGCTGTTGAAGCTTCCTTGAACCGCTGCAGCGCGGCGTAAGATCGCCCCAGCATCACCCAGCCCTCGCCGTCTTCAGGAGACTGTTTCAGTTGGGCTGCCAGCTTTGCCGCCATCTGCTCGATCTGTTGGGCCGTAACCGCATGAGTGCCTCCCGGTAGTGCGGCCTCCTGGTTCATGGCTTCATGTGCTCCGGTAGACAGATAGATACCAGCCGTGACGACCGGAAGGAGTATCGCGGTAATTAGAACCGCATGGCGTACGCTTCGCGATGAGTTGGGCGAAGGGGGGGGCGCCGCAGTCTCGCCTTGCGTATCTTCCAGCAGACGGCGTTCCAGTTCGGTGCGGGCTTCTGCATGCCGTTTACGGTCTATGGTGCCAGCGGCAAGATCCTCATCGAGTTCTCGAAGTTGGTCACGGTACAGGCCGATGTTGACTGCTACAGAAGCACTTTTAGTTTTCGCGGAAAGATTACGCAGGGGCAGCAGGACCAGCAGCAGCACGCCTGTAGTCAGAAGTGTTGCCAGCAGGATGAAGATGATCATGAGGGCTGATTTTTCGGTGCATCGAGCAGCGTTTTTGCTCTTGCTAGTTCGTCTGCGCTGAGCTGCGCGGGCGCTCGTCGTCGTTGCAGCGTAACCAGCAACAACGATAAACCAAGGGCTAACAACAGCGGCGGGCCGAACCACAGCAATAAGGTCGTGGTTTTTACGGGAGGGCGATAAAGGACGAAATCACCGTAGCGCTGGACCATGTAGTCGATGATTTCGCGTTCGCTCATGCCCTCAGCCAGTTTTTCGCGGATCTGGTTTTTCAGGTCTACCGCCAGTCCTGCGTTGGAGTCGGCAATGGTCTGGTTCTGGCAGACCAGGCAGCGCAATTCCTCGGCTAGGGCGTTGACGCGTTTCTCGATTGCGACATTGGCTGCGGCCGGTGCAGCTTCACCCGCGAACGTGGATACGGTGGCCAGCATCAACAGCATTGCAATGAGGCTTCTATTCACGGTTAAGCTCGCCAACCAGTGGGAGGATTTTGTCCTTGACGATCTGCGGCGTGACAATGCCGATGCGCTTGTAGCGGATCACGCCGCGCTTGTCGATGAGGTAGGTTTCGGGCACGCCGTAGACGCCGTAGTCGATGCCGACCCGTCCGCGTTCATCGTAAGCGGAGAGCAGGTACGGATTGCCGAAACGGTTCAGCCAGGCGATGCCCTCATCCCGCTTGTCCTTGTAATTGAGGCCGACAATGGGAATAGCTCCCGATTGGGCTAGTTCCATCAGCACAGGATGCTCTTCGCGGCAGCTGACGCACCAGGACGCCCAGACGTTGAACATCCAGACTTTGCCAAGCATATTGGTTTCGCTGAAACGTTGCTCCGATTTGTGAAGTTGCGGAAGATCGAAATGAGGTGCCGATTTACCGACCAGCGGCGATGGAACTTCACGTGGATTGAGGTTAAGGCCGATGCCAAGAAATACCGCCAGCACCAGAAAGGCGGCTAGCGGCAGCAGGTAGCGCATCGATATTTTTTTGGGGACTGGCGTAGTGCCGGTTTCGGTGGTCATGTCGTGCGCCCCGCACGATAGCGACGATCGCTGGCCGCCATAAGGCCGCCAAGTGCCATAATCACGCAACCGACCCAGATCCAGTTAACGAAGGGTTTGTGCCAGATGCGCACGATCCAGGTGCCCGGCGACAGCTCTTCACCCATTGCGACATAGATGTCGCGGGTGACGCCCCGATCGATTGCAGCTTCGGTCATGGGCATGTTCTGCGCGAGGTAGACGCGTTTTTCAGGATGCAGGCTGGTAACGGGCTTTCCGTCACGGCTGACTACGATGGTGCCGCGGGCCGCAATGTAGTTAGGGCCGCGGATCTCCCGGATATCGTTGAAAAGGAACTGGTAGCCTGCCAAAGTAGTATGGTCGTCAATTTTCATTTTCACGTCGGATTCGCTCTGGTAGCTGCCCACCAGCGTGACGCCTACGATGAATACGGCGACCCCCAGGTGCGCCAGGTGCATGCCGTAAAAACTGGACGGGACCCTGCGCATGCGCTGCGCAAGTCTGTCGCCGGATCCATCGCTGCGCAGGCGCTGGCGCAGTCCGACTACGCTGGTGGTTGTGATCCATGCAGCGAAGAGCAGGCTTGTTGCGCCCAACCAGGTCCAGCGACCCATGGCCAGCGGCACCAGGATGGCGGCAATCAGGCTGGTCAGGGCGGCCCAGCGCAGACGGGTTGCTAGTTCAGGCAGGGTGGCTTCTTTCCAACGCAGCATGGGACCTATGCCCATCAGAAAGATCGCGGGTGCCATCAGAGGTACAAAGACGGCTTCAAAATAAGGCGGGCCGACTGAGATCTTGCCAAGACCAAGCGCATCCAGCGCCAGAGGATACAGCGTGCCGAGCATTACCGATCCGCAGGCGGTGGCGAGCAGCACGTTATTGGTCAGCAGCGCCGTTTCCCGCGACACTAGTCTAAAATCGCCGCCGATGCCGATGCGAGGCGCACGCCATGCATACAGTGTCAGCGAGGTGCCGATCACCAGCACCAGGAAGGCCAGCACGAAAACACCGCGCTTCGGATCGGTGGCAAATGCGTGCACCGAGGTCAATACGCCGGAGCGGACGAGGAAGGTACCAAGCAGGCTCAGTGAAAAAGTGGCGATTGCGAGAAGCACGGTCCAGCTGCGGAACGCGCCGCGTTTCTCAGTGATGGCCAGAGAATGAATCAGTGCGGTGCCAACCAGCCAGGGCATGAAAGAGGCATTTTCCACGGGATCCCAGAACCACCAGCCGCCCCAGCCCAGTTCGTAGTAAGCCCAGAAGCTTCCGAGCGCGATGCCGATGGTCAGGAACAGCCAGGCCACTGTAGCCCAAGGGCGCGACCAGCGAGCCCATGCTGCATCCAGACGGCCCGACAGCAGCGCAGCAATGGCAAAGGCGAATACCACAGAAAAACCGACGTAGCCCATATAGAGCATCGGCGGATGAAAGATCATGCCTGCGTCCTGCAGCAGTGGATTGAGATCGCGCCCGTCTGAAGCTGCTGGCAGCAGGCGGTCGAAGGGGTTGGAAGTAAACAGCATGAAGGTGAGGAAGCCGACGCTGACCAGTCCTATTACGCCAAGTACGCGTGCCACCATTTCATCCGGCAGGCGGCGGCTGAAGATAGACACCGCAACGCCCCATGCCGTGAGCATTAAAGTCCACAACAGCAGCGAACCTTCGTGACTACCCCAGGTCGCGGCGATTCGGTATTGCAGCGGCAGCGCCGAGTTGGAATTGGTGGCGACGTTGAGGATCGAGAAATCGTTGACGATAAAGGAGTAGCCGAGCAATCCAAATGCAAGTGCCACGCAAAGGAACTGGCCGCGCGCTGCCGGTCGGGCCAGTGCGATCCAGACCACATTGCCGTTGGCGGCGCCGATTAACGGCAGCGTCCCCTGGACGAGGGAGAGGCAAAGGGCGAGCGCGAGCGCAACCTGACCGAGTTCAGCAATCATTTACTGCCTTTGGGCGTGACAACGGTGGTGGCGCCGGGGGGCTTACCGGTATGTGCCTTGGCTACGGCCTCCGCGGCTTCGGGCGGCATGTAATTTTCGTCATGCTTGGCCAGCACCTCACTGGCGCTGAACAAACCGTCAACTCCGAGTTTGCCTTGAGCTACCACGCCTTTGCCTTCCTTGAAGAGATCAGGCAATGCGCCGCGATAGTTCACCGGGATGTTCATGGCCGTATCGGTGACGATGAAACGCACGGTAACTCCGTCAGCCTGGCGCTGTACGCTGCCGGGAGCGACCAGACCGCCGATGCGGAATGCGCGTCCCTGGGGCGCCTCGTTGGCGGCAACCTGTGTTGGCGTGTAGAAGAACACCAGGTTTTTCTGGAATGCCGAAAGCACCAGCGCGGCGGCTATACCCAGGGCACCGATGCCGGTGGCAATCATCGCAAAGCGTTTGTGGCGTGGTTTCATGATGACGTCGTACGCGATTGTCGCATTACCGAGCGGCGGCGCGCACGCAAAAAAAGTATCTCAACTATGATCAAGATCAAGGTCAGGCTGTAAGAACCCCAGACATAAAGAGCATAGCCACCCATGTTCCAGAATCCGTCCGAGTCGCCCCAGTTCATGATGTGCCCCCGGTGTGTTGCTGAATCCATTCCGCACTCTGTTCGCGCTCGAGAATGATCGTGCGTGCACGATGCAGGGATACGGCGATCGCATAAAACCATGCCGCCAGTGCCATCAGCAGCATTCCGGTCAGCATGGTCGTAGCCATCGTCGGTGCCTTGGTCAGGCTGACCGAGGCGCCCTGGTGTAGCGTATTCCACCATTTAACCGAGAAATAGATGATCGGTATGTTGATCACGCCAACCAGCGCCAGTACGGCGCCGGCGCGATCGGCGCGGCGCGGATCGTCGATTCCGGACTGCAGTCCGATGAAACCGAAGTAGAGGAACAGCAGGATTAGTTCTGAGGTCATACGCGCATCCCATGCCCACCAAGTACCCCAGGTCGGCTTGCCCCACAGCGCGCCTGTCCAGAGGGCAAGAAAAGTGAATAGCGCGCCAGTCGGGGCCAGCGCGCTGGTCATGATGTGTGAAAGCCGGGTGTTGAAGGTCAGGCCGACAGCTGACCAGAACGCCATCACTAAATAAATGAACATTGACATCCAGGCCGCCGGCACATGGATGAAGATGATGCGATAGGACTCGCCCTGCTGGTGGTCGGTGGGCGCGATAAAAAAACCGACATAGAGCCCCGCCACGCCAAGTGTCGTAGCAGCCCAGCCAAACCACGGAATCAGCTGGCCGGCTAGCGGATAAAACGTCTGCGGTGCGGCGTATTTGAACAAGTTGATGCCACCGAACCACAGCGCAGGTTGTTGAGATTGGCTCAAACCAAAACCTATAAAATATTAATTAAATATTTAATAAACATATACTTAAAATTAATCGCCTACTGCAGGAGCTTACTCCGCTGCAATGCGAAGAGAGGCTGCAATTGCCCACGGTGCAAACGTTGTCGTAAGCACCAGTTGCGCTCCCAGCAACAGCAGATGGGCTTCCGCGCCCAGCCCTGCAGCTGCAGCATCGACTGCGCCCGCGCCCAAAATCAGCACCGGGATATACAACGGCAGCACCAGCAATGCCAGCAGCATGCCGCCGCCACGCAGCCCTAGCGTCAATGCCGCGCCGATGGCACCGGTCAGCGTCAATGCTGGGGTTCCCAGTAACAAAGAGAGCATCAGAACCAGATAAAGTTCTGACGGCAGTCCGAATTGTACTGCTAGCATGGGGGAGAGCACGACCAGCGGCAAACCTGAAATCAGCCAGTGGGCGAACGCACGGGCGATGACGATCAGGCTAAGCGGAGCTGCGGCCAGCAGCATCTGGTCAAGTACGCCGTCGACGTGATCTGAAGCGAACAGCTGCTGCAGCGACAGCATGCAGGCCAGTAAAGCGGCAACCCAGATGATCCCGGGTGCGATCGTGCGCAGCAGATTTGGTTCCGGACCCATGCCCAGCGGGAACAGGCTGACCACAATCAGGAAAAACAGCACGACGGTAGCAGCGTCGGTGCGCCTCCGCCAGGCTAGCAGCAGATCGCGACGGACTACCGCCTTAAGCAGGGTCATCATCGGTGCGCAAGTCCGTCGAGATTAAGTTCGCGCAATGTGGGTGCCACGATCGGTATTTCCTGGTGCGTGGTCATCACCACCATACCGCCGCCGGCAAGGTATGTACCGACGACTGACTGCATGTGGTCAATCGCGGCGCTGTCGAGAGCGGCAAACGGCTCATCGAGTATCCACAGCGGCAGCTCGACGCATAACGACAACCGGGCAAGTATGGTGCGCCGACGTTGACCCTGCGACAGCGATTTTGCTGTGAGGAGTTCACGTCCTGAGAGGCCGAACTGGACGAGCGACTTCCTGCGTTGTTCAGGGCTGGTATGAACGTTCGAAAGGGCGCACAGCACTTCGAGGTTTTCAGCGACCGACAATTCGTTCTTGAGCGCATTAGCATGACCTACATAGACCAGGTGTTGCCAGTATTCCTCGCGCAGCCTGCGCACGTTTTCGCCATTCCAGCACACCTCACCGGCACTAGGCATCAGCAGTCCGCACAATGTGCGCAACAGACTGGTTTTGCCGCTGCCGTTAGAGCCAGCGACCAGCAGCAGCGTCCCTGGATCAAGTGCAAGGTTCAGGCCGCCGAAAAGTCGGCGATCGCCGCGGGTTATTTCAATATTGTGTGCTTCCAGCATAGGTAGCGTTCGCAAATGCAGCGGCTGCGTTGATGCGCTAAGCATGTAAGTCCGAACAGTACCACAGAAAAACTATTGCCCATTGCGGGAAAGCCATCCCCGGGGGGGTAGGGCTTAGGTCGCCACGAATGAAACTTTGCGGCGTTTCAGAAGCGTAAAGTTACGCCCATGGTGGCCCGGATAGATTGCGTATCGCCATCGCGGTTGTTGCGGACCAGTCCGAATGCGAGGTCCAGGTCCTTGCTGGGCGAATAAATAACGCCAGATTCGACATAGCCCATCAGGTCTTTTGCTGCACGGTCTGTATTAGTCATGACGCCGAAATCCAAGGCAATTTTCCAGCCTTCTGTCACGTCCCAGACCGGCGCCATAGAAAGGCGATATTTGGTGCGGCGCTCGCTGGCGTTCAGGGTGTTATCGGCATAATTCGCGCGATCTACCTGAAGGTTGGCGAGTAACTGGCCGTAGCCGGTTTCCTGTTTAATCAGCAATCCCATGCCGTAGGAAGTTTTGCCGGTGCCTAGACCGCGCGCTTCACGGCTATTGGAAACGCCGATGCTGACCTCTGGCTTGATGGCAAAGCTCAGTTTGCTGGTTTCGT
>JAYOED010000095.1:4275-7846 GCA_038106575.1 Burkholderiales bacterium | reverse complement strand
TTGAAACCAGCGAGAGTTAGTTGCTTGAGGCGCAAGAGACTGTTAGGCCAAGAAAATGAGTTGTGTAGTGAAACCAAACAGGTAGAATTCAGCCCGCATTTTAACTGAATTGACTTCCCGGATTGATACGTTCGCGTATGCCGACCAAGCCCACCCGCAAACTGGAGACATTTTCCAACCCGACGCCGCTGCGCGATTTCTGGATTCACATGGAAATACCGGAGTTTACGTGCCTGTGCCCCAAAACCGGCCAACCCGATTTCGCGACGCTGATACTGGACTACGTGCCCGACCGGCTCTGCATTGAGCTGAAAAGCCTCAAACTCTATATCTGGTCTTTTCGCAACGAAGGCGCATTCCACGAGGCGGTAACCAACCATATCCTTGACGATCTGGTGCATGCCACTAGGCCGCGATGTATGCAGCTGACAGCGAAGTTTTACGTGCGTGGCGGGATCTTTACTACGGTCATGGCAAGGCACGTCAAACGCGGCTTCCGCCCCGAGCGCATGCCCGGCCTTCCACTCAATGAACCCGGAGCATCAACGCGTTGAATCCCAGGCTGGAACTGCTACAAAGCTACCCCTTCCAAAGGCTGACGGCGCTTCTGTCCGGGCACCAACCCGCGAACCCGGTGAGCCTGCATATCGGCGAACCCAAGCATCCGACTCCGGAGTTCATCAAAAGCGCCTTGGTTGGCAACCTGGAGGGGCTGTCGGGCTATCCGGCGACGCAGGGCACTGAGGCGCTGCGATCTGCGATAGCGCAATGGATCGGTCGACGTTACGGCATTGCCCCGCCTGATCCGGCGACCCAGGTATTGCCGATCAACGGCAGCCGAGAAGCACTGTTTGCATTCGCACAGACCGTGATTGATGCCAGTCACTCCTCACCGGTCGTCGTCTGCCCCAATCCGTTCTATCAGATCTATGAAGGTGCAGCGCTGCTGGGCGGCGCCCATCCCAAATTCATCCACACGCTCGCCGGTAACGACTATGCCTTCGACCCGGAGCAGCTTCCTGAATCCACCTGGCAGCGCACACAGTTGCTGTACGTCTGCTCTCCCGGAAACCCCACCGGCAAGGTACTGACCCTCACGGACTGGAAAAAGCTTTTTGAATACTCGGATCGCTATCAGTGCGTGATTGCATCCGACGAATGCTACTCCGAAATCTATTTTGACGAAGCACAGCCACCGCTGGGCGCCCTCGCCGCCGCGGTTCAACTCGGCCGTCGCGATTTCCGCAACCTGGTGGTGTTTTCGAGTCTTTCCAAACGTTCCAATGTGCCAGGCATGCGTTCAGGTTTTGTTGCCGGCGATTCCGCCATTCTCAAGAAATTTTATCTCTACCGGACCTACCACGGCAGCGCAATGAGCCTGCCAGTTCAGGCCGCCAGCGTCGCGGCATGGCAGGATGAGGAACACGTCATCGCCAACCGTGCGCTGTATCGCAAGAAGTTCGAGACAGTAATCAATATCCTCAAACCCGCACTGCCGGCAGAATGGCCCGACGCCGCGTTCTATCTGTGGCTTAAAACCCCAATTGACGATGTCGAATTTACCCGCCGTCTGCATGCCTCAGAAGGCGTCAGCGTGCTGCCCGGAAGCTATCTGGCACGGGAAGCCCGCGGCATCAATCCGGGCGCAAGCCGGGTGCGTATCGCTCTGGTAGCAACACTTGAGGAATGCGTTGAAGCCGCACATCGCCTGTGCCGTTTCGCCGCGTCACTATAATTCCATCATCCGAGGAAACAGAACATGCAGAAACTCCAGACCGTCATTGAAAAGGCATGGGACAACCGTGGGAGTCTGACGCCCGCAAACCCGCCCGCGGACATCGCCAGCGCCGTCAACGAAACCATCGCGATGCTCGATGCCGGAACGCTGCGCGTTGCCGAAAAGCGCAAGGGACAGTGGCTGACTAACGAATGGGTAAAGAAAGCCGTGCTGCTGTCGTTCCGGTTGCAGGACAACGTCGTCATGCAGGACGGTACGACCCGATACTTCGACAAGGTTGCACCCAAGTTCGCAAACTATGACGAAGCCGCTTTCAGAGCCGGCGGTTTCAGGGTTGTTCCGCCAGCCGCAGCCCGCCGCGGCGTGTTCATTGCAAAAAACGTGGTCCTGATGCCGTCATTCGTCAACATTGGTGCTTATGTTGATGAAGGCACCATGGTTGACACCTGGGCCACCGTGGGATCCTGCGCACAAATAGGCAGAAACGTTCACCTCTCCGGCGGCGTCGGCATCGGCGGCGTGCTGGAACCCCTACAGGCCAATCCGACCATCATCGAGGACAACTGCTTCATCGGCGCACGCTCCGAGATCGTGGAAGGCGTCATCATCGAGGAAGGTTCCGTGATATCGATGGGGGTATTCATTGGGCAAAGTACAAAGATCTATCATCGGGAGTCCGGAAAAGTCCTCTATGGCCGCGTTCCGGCCGGTTCAGTAGTGGTCTCCGGTTCGCTGCCCTCCTCCGACGGAAAATGCAATCTCTATTGCGCGGTCATCGTCAAGCAGGTCGATGCAAAAACACGCGCAAAAACCAGCATCAACGACCTTCTGCGCAGTGACGAATAACGATGCTTTGCAATACCGGCGTTCTGTCGAGCATCAAGCTTAATTCAGATGCTTTAGGTTAAATAATAAATATAAATACTTGTTTTAATTGATAATTTATTTTGCGATCTTCCTCGCGAGCGACAGCACCCACTACCCCCAGGCAGTTAATTCTGAACGCGGCGCGCCGCTTCAAGGCTGCAGGCCTCGTTTATGGTCACGGCACCTTGAATGCTCGCGACGAAGCCGCATGGCTGATGATCCATGCCTTGCGCCGCCCCTTCGAACACCTTCCGGATCTGCTGGACCGCCCACTGAAACCGGCTCAGGTTCTGCTGGCCCAACAGTTGTTTTCAAGGCGCATCAGCGAACGCACACCGGCGGCATATCTGACCGGTGAAGCCTGGCTAGGGGAATTCCGCTTTCATGTCGACGAACGCGTCATCGTTCCGCGTTCCTACATTGCCGAGTTGCTGCGGGCACGAATGCAACCGTGGATCAAGTCAACGGACAGTCCGGAACGCATCCTCGATCTTTGCACCGGCTCGGGCTGCCTCGCCATCATCGCAGCGCATGTCTTTCCCGGTGCCGACGTCGTAGGCAGTGATATTTCTGCGGATGCGCTGACGGTCGCCCGCCGCAACGTTCGCGATTACCGATTAGGCCCCAGGGTGCACCTCAAACATTCCAATTTGTTCCAGGCACTCCAGCACAAGACTTACGACCTGATTCTGAGTAACCCACCCTACGTGCGTACCGCCATGATGCGAACCCTGCCTGCCGAATACCGCCGTGAACCCAGCCTAGCCCTCGGTGGTGGAGATGACGGGCTGGATCTAGTCCGAACGATATTGCGAGATGCCACCACGCATCTCAACCCTCGCGGTTGGCTGGTCATCGAAGTCGGCCACAACCGCCAGCGTGTTGAACGCGCATTCCCCTCGCTACCGTTTATCTGGGCAGAGACGAGCGGCGGGGATGACTGCGTGGCACTGCTACAGAGGGAAG
>JAYOED010000095.1:2791-4265 GCA_038106575.1 Burkholderiales bacterium | reverse complement strand
CTGCCCCTCCGACCAGGAAAGCAGCGTCCCGACGTCGACGGAACCCAGCTCGATAAAACGGCCACGTTTCAGGCTTGGCGGCAGAGCCACCAACCCGAAACGTACTCGCATCAGACGGCTGACAGTAAGTCCCTGTGATTCGAACAGGCGACGCACCACGCGATTACGCCCCTCCTTCAGCAGCACGCGAAACCATCGATTGGCGCCTTCACCCCCCTCTTCCTGCAGGGATTCAAATCGCGCCAGTCCGTCTTCCAGCCGCACCCCTTTGCGCAATGCCTCCAATTTTGATGGCCCAGCGTCGCCCAGCACGCGCACTGCGTATTCGCGCTCCACTTCGAAACGGGGATGCAGCATGCGATTGGCCAGATCACCAGAAGTAGTGAAGATCAGCAACCCGCTGGTATTGAAATCGAGACGTCCGATAGCAAGCCACTTCCCCCCCCGTACCGGAGGAAGGCGGTCAAACACTGTGGGGCGTCCCTGCGGATCGTCATTACTGACGATTTCGCCTTCGGGTTTGTGATAAAGAAGTACTCGCGGTGACAGGCCTGCAATCGGCCAGTGCACAATGCGGCCACCGATCTTGATACGGTCTTCAGTGGTGACGCGATCGCCAATGGTTGCCACCCTGCCATTAACGGTAATTTCACCTTTGCGGATGCAATCTTCCATTGCACGCCGTGAACCTAGTCCCGTCTGAGCCAATATCTTGTGCAATTTTTCTCCTCGCAATGGCGCTACCGGACTGGCTATAGCCTTCTGCTGTGGAGCATACCGGATACCAGGACGTTTTCTTGTATTGGCCTTCACAGTTGGCGCCGCTCGATGACAGCCTGCGCAAGGGTTCCGCTGTCGACATGCTCGAGCTCCCCGCCAACCGGCAAACCGCGGGCGATGCGGGTCACGCGCAAACCTTTAGAGCGCAGCATTTCCCCGACGTAATGTGCCGTTGCGTCACCCTCCACCGTGAAATTGGTGGCAATCATCACTTCCTGCACCACCCCATCGGCAGCACGCTTTAGCAACCGTTCAAGATGGATATCATGGGGCCCGATGCCGTCCAGCGGGGATAACGCGCCCATCAGCACGAAATACAGGCCTTCATAGCACTGCGCCTGCTCCATCATCAGCAAGTCACCCGGGGTCTCGATCACGCACAACAGGCGGGCGTCTCGGCGGGGTGATCGGCACAGCAGGCAAATTTCTTCCTCGGAGAAATTGTTACAGCGTTCGCAATGACTTACACGTTCCAGTGCAGCCCCCATCGCTGTCGCCAATCGCTGCGCACCCTCACGGTCACGCTGCATCAGGTGAAATGCCATGCGCTGGGCTGATCGCGGCCCGACACCAGGCAGGCAGCGCAAGGCCTCGATCAGGGCCTGCAGTGAATCAGGGGAGCGCATGCAGAAGGTTGTCGCAATCAGAAAGGCAGTTTCATGCCCGGAGGCAGCGGCAAACCGGCCGTGACCGA
>JAYOED010000095.1:0-2691 GCA_038106575.1 Burkholderiales bacterium | reverse complement strand
GCAATCAGAAAGGCAGTTTCATGCCCGGAGGCAGCGGCAAACCGGCCGTGACCGATGACATTTTTTCCTGGCTGGTGCTTTCAACCTTGCGCAGGGCGTCGTTGACTGCGGCAGCCACCAGGTCTTCCAGCATTTCCCGGTCGTCACCTGCTGCCGCGGGATCGATCGACACCCGCCGGACTTCGTGACGGCAATTCATCACCACTTTGACAGCGCCTGAGCCGGACTGGCCTTCGACCTCGATCTGCGCAAGCTGCTCCTGCATTTTGCGCATGTTGTCCTGCATCTGCTGCGCTTGTTTCATCAGCCCTGCAAGCTGGCCTTTCATCATGATGACCTCTGCTGTTTACCGTTGCTATTTCGGTTTGATGGAAGAATCTTCGAGCGAACCGTCGAAGTCCTCGAGCAGTTCCTTTATGAAAGGGTCCTGGCGTATTTCTGCCACCGCTTTAGCATGGCGCTGCTCGAGCTTGCGGTCTGTCACCGCCTTCGGCGACGCCCCTGTCACTTCACCGGATATAAAGGACACCTTCAGCTTCGATCCCAGTAACTGTCGCAACGCGGCCGTCAGTTTATCGCGATAAGGCTTGTCAAACATGCGTTCATCAGCCTGCGATATCCGGAGTTTGATCAGCTCAGCGCTGTGCGTCACCATCTCGCAGCGCAAAGCCAGTTGATTAGCCATCGCGCTGAGCCCCAGCTGTTCAACCAGTTCAGCCCAATCTGACAAATCGGCTGCAATCGCACCTGCTCGTGCGCCACCCCGGGATGATGATGAAAGCGTTTTTACTACTGGCGCAGGCCCCGGCGCTATACCGCGCACCGACTCCGCTGCTCCCGGTGCGAATGCCAGCAAGCGCAGCAGCGTCATCACGAAGCCCGAGTAATCATCAGGTGAAAGTCCGATTTCAGCGCGTCCTTGAACAGCAATCTGGTAATAGAGCTGAATCTCTTCAGCGGCAAATGCTTTCGTCAATTCGCCAAAGACCGCAGAATCCGGATCATCGACGGGAACGCTTCCGGGCACGATTTGCGCCAGCGCAAGCCGTTGCAGCAGCGTCGCAAGATCCTGCAAGGCGGTCTCGAATGACAGGCTGCGCTCCGCCATGTGCTCCGCCTCGGCAACCAGCGCAGCTCCATCTTGTGCTGACAAGGCGCGGAGAATGGCATAGAGATAGGTCCGGTCTACGGCCCCAAGCATGTCACGCGTCGTCGCTTCCTCGAGCTTGCCGCCACCATGCGCAATGGCCTGATCAAGCAGGCTGAGCGCATCGCGCAGACTGCCTTCCGCCGCCCGCGCTATCAATGAAACCGACGCGGCGTCTGATTTGACTTTTTCCGCCCTCAGCACATCCCCCAAACGCTCGCCAATCTGCCCCAGCGGTATCTGCTTCAGGCCGAATTGGAGACAACGCGAAAGTACGGTAACCGGAATTTTCTGCGGATCCGTGGTCGCCAGTATGAATTTGACATGCTCTGGCGGCTCCTCCAGCGTCTTGAGCATCGCATTGAAAGCCGATCGCGACAGCATATGCACTTCATCGATGATGTAGACCTTGTAGCGTCCGCTGGTCGGGGCATACAGGGCGTTATCCAGCAGCTCGCGCATGCTGTCGACCTGCGTGTTTGAAGCCGCATCCAGTTCGATCAGGTCGACAAACCGCCCCGCATCGATCTCGGTGCAGGCGCCGCACTGTCCGCAAGGTGTATCGGTAACGCCGGGCTCGCAATTCAATGCCTTGGCCAAAATGCGCGCCAGAGTCGTTTTACCGACACCGCGAGTCCCGGTAAACAGGTAGGCGTGGTGCAGACGCTGCTGGCGCAGGGCATTCGTCAACGCACGGACGACATGTTCCTGTCCGACGAGTTCGGCGAAATTTCGCGGACGCCACTTGCGTGCTAGAACCTGGGTCACGGCGTATCAGCGAGTCTGTTTAGGATGAAAATTTGGCTGGAACCGCTATTTTAGCCGCAAAGACCGTGCCACACCCGGATATGCATAACCACCGGTTCCAGTTTTGCAGACGGACCAGACTGGAATCGAGACTGCTGATGAGTAGTTTGATGCCGGTATTGGACAAGTGCTGATAGCGGTAGCTGATATCAATCTCGACAAGTGCGCCAAAGCGGTATTCGAACCCCATATGATCGCCAAACTGGGAGAATGTGCCGAAATGTTTTTCGCCCAGACTGGCTGCCTCCAGCAGGTGGACACCAAAGCCCGCTTCCACCCGCTTCCAAATATGCACCCCGGTAATCATTGGATTGCAGTCTGGAAACCGGAGTCAGGCCAACCTCCTGCACCCTGTTGCGCTTGCCGTGAGCAACCCGCTCCAACTGGGCAATGCTTAATTCCCCGAAACCTTCCAGATACAATTGTCCGCCCTGAACCCAACGCCGCTGCCATTGCTGTTGGGCGCCGAAGCGCCAGATGCTGGCGCGATGATCCTATCCGAGTTCGACCACAATACTGTCAACTGCGACCTCACACATCGATAGGGCCATGAATGCAATCGCGCAGAAAGATACACCCAGTGTTCTTGTTATTGGCAAAGCGTCTTACTGGGCGATCCGGTAGCCAGTCTAGTGCAAAAAAGGGTGGCGAGCCTAACCCCCGGCACTCGCAGAGAATAGCTGTGGCTGCTTCCTTCCGGACCTGACCAGATTCACCACCATGCAATGCGGGGAGGC
>JAYOED010000015.1:17605-46164 GCA_038106575.1 Burkholderiales bacterium | reverse complement strand
AACAGCACCGTTGCGGCATCCGAGCTGCCTCCACCCAGCCCTCCGCCCATCGGCAGTCGTTTGTCCACGCGGATGTCAGCGCCGGATTGGGTGCCGGTCGCCGCCTGCAATGCACGCGCCGCACGCAGCGACAAATCCTCCGCTTCAGATACCCCCGGCAGTTCCTGAGCACGCGACACTTTGCCGTCGGCACGTACGCGCAACTGCACGATATCGCCATGGTCGATGAAGCGGAACACTGTCTGCAGTTCATGATAGCCATCGGCACGCCGGCCGGTGACGCGCAGCATCAAGTTTAGCTTGGCGGGGGCGGGAAAACCGATCCAACCGGTCACTGCATATCCTCGTTGCGCCAGTTATCGATTACAAAACGCAGTCGCTGGTCGCCACGTGCGATATCCAGACGCTTCGGCAGCTGGGTTCCATCATTCTTGTTTTCGTAGATGTAATTGATGGTCCAACCGTCCTGCATCAGTTGCACCAGCCGCCCATCTCCGTCACGGCTGACCAATCCGATCACGCCTCCCGGAAAAATGCTACCGCGGACCCAGTATTGCAGACGAGTCAGCGGCATTGCCCAGCCCAGTGCACGTTCAGTCAGTCCTTCAGCCGTCATGGCCTGGTAGATCTGCCCGTCGGCGGCAGTCAGGCTGGCGCCAGAGGCGTTTGCTGCGATGTGAGCCAATGTCTGACCGACCGGGGACATCAGCCATAGTTCATCGCCGTCACGGCGGTGATTCCAGCGCAAGCTTGAGGAAAACCCCCGGCCGCCGCCGCTGGCCAGCACGCGCCCGATAACGTCAAATGCTTCGGCACGGGGAACATCGTCGCTGCCAGGTCCCAGCACCGCGCAACCTGAGATCAGCAACGCGCTCGCGATTGCTGCCAACAGCGCCCGCAGATGCGTCATTGCGACGACTGGAGGATGGCGGGGGCGAGGCGCTTGACAGTATTTTGCAACACTTCGTTCTTGGGATGCTCGCGCAGCGATTCCGCCCACAACTTGCCCGCCTCATCCTGATGCCCCAGAACCCACAAAACTTCGCCCAAATGCGCTGCAATTTCTGCTTCCGGTCGCAATTCATAGGCACGCTTCAGATGCCCCAACGCATCCTCGTTCTTGCCGAGACGGTGCATTACCCAGCCCAGACTGTCGAGAATAAAGGGGTCTTCAGGGGCCAGTTTGTGCGCGGTTTCAATCAACGTGAGTGCCTCAGGCAGGCGCTGATTGCGATCAGCCAGCGAATACCCCAGTGCATTGTAGGCGTGCGCATGATCGGGACGGATCGCGATAACCCGGCGCAGGTTGGATTCCAGCACATCGATGCGGTTGATCCTCTCCGCCGCCATCGCGTAGTCGTAAAGCAGGTCGGGGGTATCGGGTGTGCTCGCGACGGCCTTGCCGAGAAACTCGAAGGCCTCCCGGTATGCATTGGCTTCACGCAGCAGATTGGCCTCGGCCAGAGTCAGCTGGTTTCTCTGGTCCGCGTTGCTGGCGTTGACGCTTCGCAGATATTCACGCGCATCGGCAAGCTTTCCTTGTTTGGCCAGAACGCCGGCGTAGCGGGCCCGGGCTGCCACAAACTGTTCGCCATGAGTCACGCTTGAATACCATTTTAGCGCTTCTTCGGGGCGCTTGAGTTCTTCGTTGACCTGGCCCAGATAAATGCGCACCGCGTCTGGGTTTTTCGGCTTAATATCCAAGGTGCGCCTGAATTGTGTCTCGGCCGCAACATAGTCCTTGGCCTGCATGAAAAGCGTTGCCACAGCCAGGGTAATCTCAGCATTGTTCGGAGCCTCCCCCAACAATATACCGAACTGTCTGCGTGCTTCCGGGTATTGCCGTGAATTAACCAGCAGACGCGCATAATTCAGGCGCACGTCCTTGGCGCCGGGATATTGGTCAAGAAAGCCCTTCAGAAAGGCGATTGCTTTTGCATTCGAGTCGCGCCACAGTTCGCGAGCCCGGAACAAAGCCGCAGGCTCCCAGCCCGGTCGCTGCCTGAGGGCCTGACGCGACGCCTCCAGCGCCGTAGGGTAATCCCGGGCGTTGGCTGCCGCTTGAGCCACCGCGAGGTTGGCCTCTGGCACCTCAGGATATTGGACTGCAAGCGCTTTGAGTACACGCAGTATCACCTGCTTATCCTGATGGGCGGCCACCAATGCAGACAAACGCAGAAAATTCTGGCCAACCTGAGCCGGATTGCTTTCGAGCCATTTCTCGAGATGCGGTACCGCATCGTCCAGCCGTGACTGGTTGATCAGCAGTGCAACAACAGATTGCCGTGCCCGCATGGATTGCGGATCAGCCTTAAGCCAATGCGTCGCCGCTTCCAGCGCGGCGGGGAGGAATCTCGCTTTCCAGGCAACCTCCGTCGCGCGTTGGGCAACCCGCGGGTCCCCGGTTTCGCGGGCAACTTCGAGAAGCGCCGGCACTGCCACATGCAGCTGATCTCGCTGCGCCGCAATTTCCGCCAAGGTCAGCTTGAACAGCAGTTCTTCGCTTAACTCGACACGCGGCAAGGGGACTGCATGGGAAGTTGCAGCCGGGCTGACCACCTTGAGCAACGGTTCGGACGGTGCCGCAGCCTTCTCCGGCAGCTGCGCGCATGCACCAAGCAGGAGGCTGACGAGCAGAACCGCGGTTTGTATTGGTTTCATCGGATGATCTGCATGCACGACGTCCCTCCGGCACCACGCGTCGCAGCGCTGCCCGGAAACGCCTTCATAATGTGGCACATATTAGGTATATTTGATGCTTACCACAAGACAACTTGCCCCAGTGCAAAAGTCTATCCGCCGTTGATGATTCCTGACGACCCTGCAATGACCGTTTGTGCCCGGGGTCTTTCACGCCGTTACAGCAATCATCTTGCCGTTGAGTTGCTTGATCTCGAGCTTCGACGCGGTGAAATCCTTGGTCTGCTGGGCCCGAACGGTGCCGGAAAAACGACCACGATGCAGATGCTGACCGGCAACATTGCCCCCAGCACCGGCGAAATTCACATTTGCGGAATTGACTTGCTCGAAGCCCCGAAGCGCGCCAAGTCGCATATTGGCTACCTACCTGAAATCCCGCCGCTCTACCGCGAACTAAACGTCAGCGAATACCTGCACCTTGCGGCGCGCCTGCATCGCATAAACAAGTCGTCCTGCGATACGGCGGTGGCGAAGGCGTTGCAGCGTTGCGGGCTGAAAAACGTGGAGCGCAAGCTGATCGGTTCATTATCTAAGGGCTACCAGCAACGCGTCGGCATTGCCCAGGCTATCGTGCATGAACCGGACATCATCATCCTTGATGAACCTACCGTCGGCCTGGATCCCAACCAGATCGTCGAAATCCGCAACCTGATCCGCGAACTCGGCAAACAGCACAGCGTCATATTGTCTACTCACATACTGCAGGAAGTTGAGGCTGTCTGTGATCGTGTGCACATCATGCATCACGGAAAAATGGTGTTCAGCGACACTTTTGCTGGACTTTGCTCAGCCCACAGCAGCCGCATTTTAAGCATCAGCCTGCTCCGGCCGCCGGCAATCGAATCATTGAAAGCCATTGATGGAATCACGTCAGTGGATGCGGAAGGCGGTGGACGCTTCCGCATTGGTTTCGCATCCGGCGCCGATCCTACGGCCACGCTGGTCAGCCGGGCAGGTGCTGAAAACTGGGGGCTGCAGCAACTCATGCCGGCACAAAATAGCCTCGAGGAAATTTTCGTGCGGCTCACCAGGAACGAATCTGCACCATGATATTCACCATCGCAGGTAAGGAACTGCGCTCCCTGTTTTCATCGCCTCTGGCATGGCTGGTGCTGACGGTCGTGCAAGTCGTCCTGGGCTATGGCTTTCTGAAAAGGCTAGACGATTTCCTACAAATCCAGTCACAGCTGGCGCGCTTGACCAATCCGCCGGGCTTCACCGAACTGGTTGCCGCCCCGACTTTTGCCACCGCTACCGCAGTGCTGCTATTCGCGGTCCCGTTGCTGGCCATGCGCATGATTGCCGAAGAACGCCGCAACCAGACCATGACGCTGTTGCTTTCGGCGCCGGTTTCGATAACGGAAATCATTCTCGGAAAATTTGCCGGACTGATGACGTTCCTGCTGCTTGTCCTGCTCCTGGTACTGGTAATGCCACTGATGCTGGTATCCGGAACCGCACTGGATTTCGGCCTGCTCGGCACGCTAACGCTAGCGCTTGCGCTGATTGCCGCCGGATTTGCCGCGGTCAGCCTTTATGCATCCAGCCTGACTGCGCAACCGGTTGCCGCAGGTTTGATCGCCTTTGGACTGCTGCTGACAATGCTGTTTGCGGGGGAGAATGCCGGTGACTCCCTGCGGGCCGACTGGCCGGTACTTGCCTCGTTCACCCAGGTTTTTTCCCCTTTGCGCAACTTCGAGCCTCTGGGCAAAGGCATCATCGACAGCCATGCCATCGCCTGCACCTTGCTGCTGACAGTGGGTTTCTTGGTGCTGACCGTGCGCAGGCTCGATAGCCAGAGGTTGGGGGGCTAGATTGAAACTCTCAAAACGTCTGCGCTGGCAGCTTGCCGCCCAGAGCGGCGTATTCCTGCTGCTGCTCGCCGTGCTGATAGCCCTGCTAGCTCATTTCTCCCGCGAATACAGGACCGAGATCGATGTCACGCGTGGAGCCCGCAATACGTTGTCGACATCCACCCAGGATGCACTGCGACAGATACAGGGTCCGGTGACAGTCAGCGCCTACGCTGTACGCAAAGATGCCGCTGGTACCGACATCCACAAGGCGATTGGGGAACGATTGCGCCCCTATCAACGGGTCAAACCCGATCTGCGCTTGAAACTCATCGATCCTCGTGAACAGCCCAAGCTGGCGGTGGAGGCCGGGCTGCGGGCGCCGAATACCCTGGTCATCGAATATCAGAGACGGTCCGAACAGATTGCGCTGGATGAATTCACCGAACAGACCTTCGCCAATGCTCTGGTGCGGCTGATGCGCGGGACGAACAACCTGGTGCTATGGCTTGACGGACACGGCGAACGCCGGCTCGACGGCACTGCCAATCATGACCTCGGCAGTTTCGGTCAGCAGCTTCGCGACAGGGGCTTCAGCATCCGCGGCCTCAATCTCGGGCTCGCCCAGGATGTGCCGGCGAATGCCGCAGCGCTGATCATTTCTCACCCTCAGGTGGAATTGCTTCCGGCAGAAACGCAAAAACTGCTTGCTTTCATGGGCCGCGGGGGCAATCTGCTTTGGATGATCGACACCGAACCGTTACGGGGACTGCGCCCCCTTGCGGAAAAACTTGGATTAGTGCTGACACCCGGCACGGTCGTCGAACCAGCGCTGCCGCCTCGCAACGGCCCGCCGGTATTTGCAGTCGCTGCTAACTACTCGCGGCACCCAGTCGTAGGTTCTCTGCGTTTCAACACTCTTTTCCCCTACTCCCGCCAGATCGGGGCGGACGACAGTGCCGGGTGGCGCGTGACACCCCTGATTGATGTCGCGCCGCGCGGCTGGGTCGAGGTCGGCAAACTCGATGCGCAGCCATCGTTCGACAAAACGCGGGATTTTCCGGGACCGATCAATGTGGCTACCGCATTCGAACGAACTGTTGGTGATCGCCAGCAACGCGTCGTCGTGGTCGGTACCGGCCATTTTCTCGCAAATAGTTTTATAGACAATGGCGGGAACCGGATGCTGGGGATTGCCATGCTCAACTGGCTGACCGGGGAAGATGCGCTGAGTGCCATCGATCCGCGACCGGCACCCGATTCCCAGATCGACATCTCGGGCATGCGGCTGTATCTGATCGCCTCTTTTGTACTTTTGCTGTTGCCCGCCATTTTCGTCGGTTGCGGTTTTGCCGTCTGGTGGCGCCGGCGCCATGCGCACTGAAAGCGCGACAACATGAAACGCGGCTGGCTGGTCAATTTCGGCATGCTCTGTACTGTTTCACTGCTGGCCTGGGCCGCGATACAGGTTTCTTCACGCGACGAAGCTAGGCAATCATTTCTCTCTTCCGTCAGACCCGGGGAAGTCGGCCAGATCAAGCTTTCGCGACCAAATCAGGCGGCGATGGAACTGCAGCGTCAGGAACGGCACTGGATCGTCACCGCCCCGCTGCGTGCCCCGGCAGACGAATTTCATGTTCTACGCATTTTGACCATACTCGATGCAAAACCCGCGGCACGACTGCCGGCGAATAATCTGGAGCGCTTCGATTTGCTGGAACCCTCAGCATTGCTGACCGTAGACGGTATTGAATATGCATTCGGCGGCATTAATACAGTGACACGGGAACAATACGTGAAGCGCGGCGATCAGGTTTATGTCGTTGATCTGCGTCACGGCGCTGCTTTGCCGGCACAAGCCGCTGCATTGATCCGTCGCGGACTGCTGGATACAAACGAAAACCTGCATGCCCTCGAACTTCCCGGATTCATCATGCACAATCATAACGGCAAGTGGGTTGTCGAAACGTCCTCACCCGATTTGAGCCAGGACGATCTGCAACGCTACGCCGATCTCTGGCGTCATGCCGCGGCAGCGACTGTCGAGCCTTATGACGGGAATCAGTCGCGCGGCACCTTGCGAATCAAGATCTCCGAAGGCAAGGCCATCGAATTCGGGATACTTCAACGAGAGCCGCAACTTCTGCTGTGGCGACGCGACAACGGCTTGCAGTACCGGTTTTCCGAAGCGGCAAGCCAGGCCCTGCTATCCACCCCGGTGAACACATCCAGAAAATAAGGCGCCGGACCAAAAAAATGTGTGCCCATGCCCGAACTGCCGGAGGTTGAAACCACCCGCCGCGGCCTGGCGCCGGCTGTTGTACACCGGCGCATCGTCAGCGCCACAGTGCGACATCGCGGACTGCGCTTGCCGGTACCGCGCGGCCTGGAGCGCAAGCTTGCCGGTGTCCGTGTCGAAGCTTTGTCGCGCCGCGGCAAATACCTGTTGTTTGACTGCGGCACCGGCACGCTGCTGGTGCATCTGGGAATGTCGGGGCGGCTGTGGCTGGTAGATGCCGCGACAGCCCCGGAAAAGCATGATCATTTCGATCTGGTAATCGACAACGGACGCGTAATCCGCCTCAGAGATCCCCGGCGCTTCGGTCTGGTGCTGTGGCTAAAGGATGATCCAATGCAGCATCCACTGCTGGCGGCAATCGGTCCCGAGCCACTGACCGCAGCATTCGACGGCAAGTTACTGCACCGCGAAACCCGATCGCGTACAGCTCCAGTCAAGACCGTGATCATGAACAGTCACCTCGTTGCCGGTGTCGGAAACATCTACGCCAACGAGGCGCTCTTTCGTGCCGGCATCAATCCGCAAACACCTGCGCAGCGCCTCAGCCAGGCCCGCTGCGAAGCGTTGGTACGCGAAATAAAGGCCACGATGACGGAGGCCATCGAAGCCGGCGGCAGTTCGTTGCGGGATTACGTCGGCAGCGACGGCATGGCAGGAAATTTCCAGAATCGATTTTTCGTGTATGACCGAGCCGGTGAGCCCTGCATGCGCTGCAACACAATCATCCGCGAGATCCGCCAGGCTCATCGGGCAACGTGCTACTGCCCGTCCTGCCAGAAACGCTGAAGCTCAGGCTGCCTTCTGCGCAGCCAGTTTGAGATATTTCTGCTGCAACTGTTCGCGGGTCTCACGCCTATCCGGATCCAGCGGTATGCAATCGACAGGGCACACTTTCTGGCACTGCGGCTCATCAAAATGCCCCACGCACTCGGTGCACTTTTCCGAATTGATAACGTAAATCTCTTCCCCCGCGGAAATAGCCTCGTTCGGGCACTCCGGCTCGCAGACGTCGCAGTTTATGCACTCGTCAGTGATAATCAGTGACATCGGTTGGATCCGGTCATTTCATCCCGGATTTTCCGATCCGGGCTTTGAGACGCTTTTTGATTATCGGCGAAACGAACTTGGAAACATCGCCACCCAGCATTGAAATCTCGCGCACCAATGTCGCTGAAATGAACATGTGTTCTTCCCCAGGGGTCATGAATACGGTCTTCACTTCAGGATGCATCTTGCGATTCATGCCTGCCAGCTGGAACTCGTAATCAAAGTCGGATACGGCGCGGATGCCGCGCAATACGACCCGCGCATCCTGTTCCTTGACGAAATTCATCAACAGTCCCGAAAAACCCGCCACGGATACATTTTTTACATCGCCCAGCGCATCACGCGCCATTTCTATGCGCTCATCCAGCGTGAACATCGGATGCTTAGCCCGGCTGTCGGCTACCGCCAGCACCACATGGTCGAACAGGCTCGCCGCGCGCCGCACCAGATCCTCGTGGCCGAGCGTGATCGGGTCAAACGTCCCCGGATATACCGCTTTTTTATGCATGATCGATCCGTTTCAACAGTTGATGGCTGACCTGTCCGGCACGTCCGCTTCTGACTATATCCCAGCCCTGCAGGAGCTCAAGCGGACGCGCACTCTCGCAGTAAACCAGCCCGCCCTCCCTCAGGCAACCCGGCAGCAGCTCCAGCAGCGTGTTCCAATAATCCTCGGCGAACGGGGGGTCCAGAAATACCAAATCAAACGAATGCCCTTGATTTTTCAGGAATTCTAGCGCATCCGCTCGAATCACTTCCACATTAGCAGCCACCAGTGCGGCGAGATTGGCGCGTAGCGCACGCAGCGCTTCCCCGTCGCGCTCGACCATCACCACGCGCCGGGCTCTTCGGGACGCTGCTTCAAAGCCCAAAGCGCCGCTGCCTGCAAACAGATCGAGGCAATCCCGCCCTGCGAGATCCTGGCCTAGCCAGTTGAACAACGTTTCGCGCACCCGGTCGGGGGTCGGCCGCAGTCCGGGGCGACCGGGAAAGCGGATGCGGCGGCTGCGCAAGGTCCCACCGATAATCCGCACCTCACCGCTTTTCATAAATGGCTCGCGCCGCTCAACGCGCAACGCCAGCCGTTTCCGAACGGTCCTTGTCAGCACCGACCACCACGGTCACCAGCCTCTCCGGATCAATATGCCTTGCAAACGCCGACTTGACGTCATCCACGGTCACCTTTTCGACGTTGCTGACAAAATCCTCCAGATAGGTAAGAGGCAGCTCGTAGAAGCCGATAAAACTGAGATAACCGTGAATCTTGCGGTTGCTGTCGATGCGCATCGGAAAACCGCCCGTGATATTTTTTTTCGCTGCCTGCAATTCGGCAGCGGTCGGACCGTGGTCAACAAAATCGCGCAGTGTTTTGCGCACCACCGCCAATGCCGCATCTGCCTGATCGCGACGCGTCTGCATGCCGATGATGAACGGGCCGCGCACTTTAAGCGCGGAAAAATAGCTGTAAGCCGAATACGCCAGACCGCGCTTCTGTCGTATTTCCTCGGTAATCCTCGAAACAAACCCCCCGCCGCCCAGGACATGATTGCCAACATAGATCGGGAAAAAATCAGGATCGTCGCGGCGGATGCCGGGAGCTCCAAGCAGGATGTGGCTTTGGGTTGCCGGATGCGCAACCACCCGGGTAACCCCTTCCCGCAGCGCATTAACGGCCGGTAAAGCCGGAGGTTTTTCCACCGTACGCGGCAAACCGTGAGTCAATTGCTCGGCGATAGCTTCTGCCTCGGTCCGGGAGACATCACCCATGATGGCCACCACTGCCCGTTCAGCAAGGTAATGACTCCGATAAAACGTCATCAGATCGTTCCGCTCAAGGCTACCGACGGTATCGACCTCTCCGCTTTCCCTCAAGGCATAAGGATGGTCGCGGAAAACCAGCCGGTTAAACAGGCGGGACGCCTGTATATCCGGTTTGAGATCGGCTTCCTTCAACGATTCGGTCAACCGTACTTTTTCCCTTTCGATTACATGGGTTGGAAACTCCGGATTGTTCAATACACGCGCCATCACATCCAGGGCAGGTAAGCGATGTTTGCCGTCGGACAAGGTGCGAAGCGAAAACCCAGCAAAGTCATTTTCAAAACGATTTCCTAGCGAGGCCCCTACGTCTGCCAGCCGACGCGCGATCTTGTCTTCATTCAGCCCCCCTGCCCCCAGCCTCAGCATGGCGTTGGTCATCGCAGCGACACCGGATTTTTCCGGCTTGTCGTAACCGAATCCCGCAGGAAAATCGACAGACACGTCGAGGATCGGCAATCCGCGGTTGGCGACAAAAAGAACCTTGGCGCCGTTGGCAGTCCGCCAATGTTCAATCGGCAGGATGGCATATGCCAGTTGAACGGTGAGCAGCAGCAATGCGCCGCCCATCAACATAGCAATTCTAGTTGCCATGACGTGCTCCTGCGGGAGGGATTGCGCGCGGCTTGGCGCCATTCAGCGGCTGTGGATCGAGTATGGCCACGGTCAGCCGGTCATCAACCAGATATTTGCGAGCTACCTCGCGAACCTGATCGGAAGTCACCAGCCGCAACTTTTCCAAGTACAGGTCGAGATCGCGATAGGACAAACCGATCGACTCCATCCAGCCGATCTGCCGCGCCTGATAAAACATCGAATCGCGTTCATAGACTTTCGCAGCCAGTGCCTGGGCTTTCACCCTGTCCAGCTCTTCCCGGGTAACGCCTTCGTCGATGATACGCTGCAGTTCGCGGCGCAATCCGCTTTCCAGCTCCTCAACCTTCCTGCCGGCCAACGGCGTGCCGCTCAGATAGAAAAATGCAGGACCCCGGCCTATTCCGTCATAGCCGGCGCCGGCAGATGAAGCCACGCGATCCGTTTTTACCAGTGTACTGGGCAAGCGTGCCGCAGAATTTCCGCTAAGCACACTCTCCAGCATGTCCAAGGCATATGGCTCCCACTGTTCAGAGGGCCTCTCCAGCCGCGGTACCCTGTAAGCCATCACTAGATAAGGCTGCTCCGCTGGCGCCTTCACGGTCATGCGTTTGATACCTAATTGAGGGGGCTCATCCTGAGGTTTGCGCGGCGGCAGCAGTTTGCGTGGAATCGCTCCGAAATGCTTTTCTGCCAGTGCGAACACCTCTGCAGGAACTACATCGCCCACGACCACGAGCGTCACATTGTTAGGCGCATACCACTGTTCGTAAAACCGGCGTGTGTCTTCCACCGTCAGCGACTCGAGATCACTCATCCAGCCGATGATCGGATTGCGGTAGGGATGGGCAGACAATGCATTCGCAATAAGTCGCTCGTAGACAATGGAGCGCGGACGGTCATCGGTGCGCAGCCGCCGCTCCTCCATCACCACCTTTATTTCCTTGGCGAACTCTTCGGCTGACAGCTTCAGGTTGGTCATCCGGTCGGCTTCCAGCCGGAATGATAACGGCAGTTCCGATTTTTGCAGGGTCTGGAAATAAGCGGTGTAATCGCGGCTAGTGAAGGCATTCTCACGCCCGCCCGCCGCAGAGATCAGTTTAGAAAACTCCCCGGGGCCCAGGCTGCGTGTGCCTTTGAACATCATGTGTTCAAGTACATGGGCAACACCCGTGGCACCATTATGTTCATCCATGCTGCCGATTCGATAACAGATCATGTTGACCACAACCGGCGCCCGTCGGTCCGTCTTGACCACGATGCGCAGCCCGTTGGCCAGTTCATGTGTCGCCACCTCTTCCACAGCGGTAGCAGGGTGGCTGGTTGCTGCCTGAAGCGCCAGAAGCCCGGCTACCGCCAATTTTCCGATCAGACGTTTCATGATTTTCCGAAAAAAATGGATTATTGATAAGACTGCCGAGGACCACATCGCAGCGGCGTCTGCCGGAAGCACGCCCTGCTAGAATTGTAACCAATCTATGCTTTTACTATCCGCCTGTACGCGACCAGCCTCCTGCTCAGACTGCCACTTTCATGTTTGGTTTCACTAAAAAAAACGAATCCGTCACCCCCCCGGGTCGCAACTGGCTCAACCGCCTGCAGGAGGGATTGAGCCGGAGCCGGAACCAGCTTGGCGCCTGTCTGTCAGACCTTTTTGGCGCTGGCCGCAAGCTGGATGAAGGGTTTTTCGAAGAACTTGAAACAGTTTTACTGACTGCAGACGTCGGCATCGATGCGGCTACGCACCTGCTAGACATCCTGCGCCAGCGCGCGCGCAAGGAGCGCTATACCGAGGCCGCACAACTGCGCGCGGCCTTGCATGAAGCACTTCTTCATCTGCTGCAGCCCGCGGAGCAACCGCTCGACACCGGCGATAAGCATCCTTTCGTCATCATGCTGGTCGGAGTTAACGGGGCCGGCAAGACGACATCCATCGGCAAACTGGCCCACCATTTCCGTTCTCTCGGGAAATCGGTACTGCTTGCGGCAGGCGACACGTTCAGGGCGGCGGCCCGTGAACAACTCGCAGCTTGGGGAGAGCGCAATGACGTTACCGTCATTTCACAGGAATCCGGTGACGCCGCCGCCGTCATTTTCGATGCGATCACCGCAGCAAAAGCACGCGGTATCGATGTCGTGATGGCGGATACCGCCGGGCGACTGCCAACCCAATTGCACCTGATGGACGAAATCCGCAAGGTTAAACGGGTCATTGATAAAGCCATGCCCGGCGCTCCGCATGAAGTGTTGCTGGTTCTCGACGCCAATACCGGACAAAATGCTCTAGCGCAGGTTTCCGCATTCGACGCGGCGGTTGGCGTCACCGGACTTGCACTGACCAAGCTCGACGGCACGGCCAAGGGTGGAGTCATTGCGGCAATCGCGCACATCCGGTCGGGCGGCAGGCAAATCCCTGTGCGTTTCGTCGGCGTCGGTGAGGGCATGGACGACCTGCATCCTTTTATCGCAGCGGATTTCGTCTCGGCACTGCTCGACGCGTGACCCGAATTTCCATCAGCCGCGTCTTCAAACGTTACCCTGGCGGACACGAGGCGCTGGCGGATATCTCCCTCGATGTTGAAGCCGGGGAAATGCTGTTCATCACCGGACACTCTGGCGCCGGCAAAAGCACGCTGCTCAAGCTGATGGCCGCCATCGAGCGGCCAACTGCGGGTTCCGTCATCGTCAACGGCCAGAACGTGGGCACCTTGCGTGCTCGCGGCATCCCCTTCCTGCGCCGTAATTTCGGCCTGGTATTTCAGGATCACAAATTGTTGTTTGACCGCAATGCTTTCGAAAACGTGATGCTGCCCTTGGACATCGCGGGATTTGACCGGCGTGAGGGCGCACGGCGTGCACGTGCCGCGCTCGACAAGGTCGGATTGCTGCACCGTGAAAAAGCACCGCCGATCACATTGTCGGGCGGCGAACAGCAACGGCTGTGCATTGCCCGAGCAATTGTGCACCGCCCCACGATACTGCTCGCCGACGAACCCACCGGAAATCTCGATCCGAAATATGCCTCTGAAATCGGCATGCTGTTCCGGGACTTCAACCAGGTTGGTGTTACCGTCGTGCTGGCCACCCACGATCCCAGGCTTGCCGCCCAGCTGCAGCCCCGTCAGATCGAAATCCGCAGCGGCAGGATCATCACATGAGAGGCTGGTTCGCTTCCCACCGCCGCACCTTGTTCGGTGCGCTTTCACGAATCATTACATCTCCGCTGGCGAATCTGCTCAATATCGCGGTCATCGGAATTGCATTGGCGTTGCCCCTCGGTCTGCACGTTATGATCATCAATCTGCAGGATCTGGCACGGAATTTTTCACCGCATCCGCAGATCAGTATTTTTCTGGTTCGGAATGCTGGGGAAGGCCAGGCTCGCGCCATCGGGCAGCGGCTGCGGGCTCATGCAGGTATCACAGGTTACCGTTTCGTGCCGCGGACGCAGGCGCTGGCCGATTTGCAATCGCGCTCCGGACTCGGAGACGTCATCGCTGGACTTCGTGAAAATCCCTTACCCGATGCCTATGTCGTCAATGCGGAAAAACGAACTGCGCCGGATCTGCAAGCGCTGCGCGCCGAATTTTCACGGTGGCCCGGGGTTGCCGAAGTCCACGTTGATTCGGACTGGGCGCGGCGTCTTGACAGCATGCTGGCCCTGGGCAGGATCGCGGTGCTGATGCTTGGCTCCGCGCTCGGGCTTGCCCTGATTGCCACCACCTTCAACACCATCCGCCTGCAGATTCTGACCCAGCGCGACGAGATCGATGTGGTCAGACTGATCGGCGCCACCGATGCCTATGTTCAACGGCCATTTCTTTATTTCGGCAGCATGATCGGCACTGCGGGCGGACTGATGGCCTGGATGATGATCTGGATCGGTCTGCAGGCATTCCACATCCAACTGCTTCCGCTGGCCGATCTCTATGGCATCCCAGTACAGCTGGCGCATCTGGACGGCATCGACAGCGCCTACGCCATTCTCTTCGCTGCTGGGCTGGGCTGGTGCGGTGCCTGGTTGTCAGTGCGACGCCACATCAAAACTTGATAATCTAATTAAATATCTGTTTTTAAAGTTTTTATTTTGTATTTCCCGAGGGAACTCAGGCCCTCATTTGGCACTCTTATACCTAGAGTGCTAAACTTGTTTCTATGAAAGACGCGACCATAAGCATGAACGCTTTTTCGCTGCCGGTACCTTCGGCTACAGGCAGCCTCGACAGCTACATACAGGCCGTCAACCGCTTTCCGCTGCTGACTCAGGAACAGGAAACCGAGTACGCACGCCGTCTGCGCGATACCGGTGACCTTGAGGCTGCACGCCAATTGGTACTGTCACATCTGCGGCTGGTGGTTTCCATTGCACGCAGCTACACCGGTTACGGACTGCCGCAGGCAGACCTGATCCAGGAAGGCAATATCGGCCTGATGAAGGCGGTCAAGCGATTCGACCCGGAGCGCGGTGTGCGCCTGGTGTCTTTCGCGATGCACTGGATACGCGCTGAAATCCATGAATTCGTGTTGCGCAACTGGCGGCTGGTGAAAATCGCCACCACCAAGGCACAGCGCAAGCTGTTTTTCAACCTGCGCAGCATGAAACAGGGGCCCGGCACGCTGGGTGCGGATGAGGTGCGCAAGGTGGCCAGCGAGCTTGGCGTCAAGCCCGAAGAGGTCATCGAAATGGAAACCCGCCTTGGCGGGCACGATATGGCATTGGAGCCGGCAGGCGATGAAGAACATGAGCAGTACGCGCCGATCGCATATCTGGCCGCAGACGATGCCGAGCCGGTGGCCGCGCTCGAGGCTGAACAGACAGCGCGCCTGCGTGGCGAAAGCCTTGAGCAGGCCCTGGCCAGTCTGGACGCGCGCAGCCGGCGCATCATCGAAGCCCGTTGGCTCACCGAAAAGGAGTCAGCGACGCTGCATGATCTCGCAGCCGAATTCGGCGTCTCCGCCGAACGCATACGCCAGATCGAAGCCAAGGCGCTGGGCAAGATGAAAACACTGATGTCCTCTTCGGCCTGATCAGGTTTAGCCCAGAAAAAAGCCCCGGTCTCAGCCGGGGCTTTTTTTCATTGACATCAGGTTTGCAGACAAATTATTTCAGCAACAAGCGGATATCATGTAACAGTGCTGGCGCACCGGCACCATACTGGGCGAAAAGCCGCAACCGTCCCTGTACGTCGAGGATGTAAGTGCCTGCAGAGTGATCCATGGTATAGCCGCCGCTAGGCAGATTCTGGCGCTGGAAAAAAATCTTGAATTCCTTGGCCGTCCGCGCGACATCATCTGCGCTGCCGGTCATGCCGAGGAATGACGGATGGAAAGCTGGGACATACTGCTTCAACACCTCCGGCGTATCACGCTGGGGATCCACAGTGACAAATAGCACCTGAACACGCCCGGCATCGTCGCCGAGTTCCTTCATTATCAGCGCCATCTCGCCCAGCGTCGTCGGACAGACATCAGGACAGTGGGTAAAACCGAAAAATACAGTGACAACCTTACCGTTGAAGTCGGACAGAGTCCGCTTCTGCCCATTGTGGTCGGTCAACTTCAGTTGTTTACCGAACGCGACACCAGTCACATCTGTCAGCTTGAACCGCGGGGTATCAGCATTGCCAAAACACCCAGACAACGTCAGCATGATCACGGCAAGGACGGCTGCCGCAATGTAAGGTTTCATGCCGTCCTCAAAATAACAGCTGCAGATAATGATCGCCCAGCAATGCGGCAAAAATCAGCGTCAGATACAAAATTGAATAGCGGAAGGTGCGGCGGGCCAGCGCGTCGCTGTAATTGGTGTAGATCCTGACGGCGTAGTACATGAATACCGCACCCAGCACCAGCGCAGATACCAGATAGACATAACCGCTCATGCGGGTAACAAACGGCAGCACCGAACAGGCCAACAGAATAATTGTATAAAGCAGCACTTGCAGTCGCGTGAACTTGTCGCCGTGGGTCACCGGCAGCATCGGCACGCCGGCTTTCGCATACTCGTCTTTGCGGTACAGGGCCAGCGCCCAGAAATGCGGCGGTGTCCACGCAAAAATGATCAGAAACAGCGTCAGCGCCTGCGGCGTGATATCACCGGTTACCGCAGCCCAGCCGAGGACCGGGGGCATAGCGCCCGAAGCGCCGCCGATAACGATGTTTTGTGGCGTCATCGGCTTAAGAATGACGGTGTAGATAATTGCATAGCCAACGAAGGTCGCCAGCGTCAGCCACATCGTCAATACGTTGACCCATTGATACAGCAGCGCGAGGCCGATACCGCCAACCACCCCGGAGAACACCATTGTCTCCAACGGGCTAATCTGGCCGCGCGGCAAAGGCCGGGCCTGTGTACGCAGCATCAGCGCGTCGATTTTCTGTTCAACGAGGCAATTCACCGCAGCAGCCGCACCTGCGACCAGCGCTATTCCAAGCGTTGCGGCGAAAAGAATGGTTATCGGCACCATCCCAGGGGTTGCCAGAAACATGCCGATTACCGCGGTAAACACAATCAACGACACCACGCGCGGCTTGGTCAGCGCGTAGAACTGCTGGATGCGAGACGAAAGCGGAGAGTTGGCTACAGTGGAGGACATCACGAACCGGGCTGTAAGCGAAGGGCGAAGTTTATCATCACCATGGTTATCAATAAAATCGCCGCGACGGCATTGTGCGCCGCCGCCACCAGCAGCGGCAGGCCTGCCAGAACATTGGTAATCCCCAGCGCGATCTGAACGCAAAGCACTACAACTAGCACTGCAGCATGAACACGCAACTCCGGATTGCGCGATAAAACCCAGGCAAAACCACCGACACACAGCAACGTGACCAGAGCACCGACGCGATGGGTCCAGTGAATCGCAGTGATCGCATCATAACTTAGATGAACGCCTGCGGCCGTCTTACCAAGCTCTCGCACCAGTTGAAATCCGTGCCGGAAATCCATTGCCGGCACCCATTCACCATGGCAAGTCGGCAGATCCACGCAGGCCAGTGCGGCATAATTCGCTGACACCCAGCCGCCCAACGCGATCTGCACGATCACCACCAGCAGTATCAGCACGGCCCAAGGCCGGAGTCGCGTCGCGACCACGGCATTCACCGGTGGCAATAGTTGCTGACGCAGGGCCAGCCACGATAGCAACGATAGTATCGCCAAACCTCCAAGCAGATGCAGCGTGACGATGACTGGCTTAAGCAACAAGGTCACGGTCCACATTCCCAAAGCCGCCTGTACGATCACCAGAACCAGAGCGGAAGTTGCCAACCATGGCGATTGACGCAGTTCCCTGCGCTGAATCCACGTCATAACAGCGATGGTCAATATCAACAGGCCAAGCCCGCCGGCTATATAGCGATGGAACATCTCTTTCCACGCCTTGCCCAGAGAAACTGGGCCATGTGATCCACCCTGCTGCTCAACTGCACGGGCGATTTCGTCACGGGCATGATGTGGCGTCAGTTCACCGTAGCAACCCGGCCAGTCTGGACACCCCAATCCGGCATCCGACAGTCGCACATAGGCGCCGACGACCACCACCACGAAGGTATATAGAACTGCCAGCCAGACCAGTTTGCGATACATGGATTTACAAAAAAGTAATTAATTCATCCGATACGAGATATCTTCAACAGCCGCTCGAGATCCTTTTTGATGCGTGAGGGATCGGCATCACGCGGGTAGCGCAGGATCACGTTGCCCAGCGGGTCGACCAGATAGATGTGATCGGCAACGGATCCCGTGTGCGGCAGCACAGAAGTAATCTTGTTGCGTCCAGCATCTATCATCCAGGTGCCATCGTATTCTGTTTGCAACCGTTCCGCTGGTTTTCCACCGCCTGTCACCAGCCAGACACGCTCGATGCGCTCCGGATATTTTCCCTGCGTTTTACGGATCTGACGGATCTGCCAGAGCTTCTTCTCGCAATGGTCATCGCATGCCACATTGTCGGCGATGATGAATATCCATTTGCCTTCGAGTTGGCCCGTTGAAAACTCCTTACCGTCGGTCAGCTTGAGAGGCACGGCCGGTAACTTGACGCCCTCTATCAACTCTCCGTAATTGATTCGCCCTTCCGGCTGATAAAAATAGTACGCCGCAAAAGAAGCCACAAACGGCGCAATGCACACCGCCGCGATCAGCCAAAGTGTCCTGCGGCTATTCGGCTGGTTGTCGTTTGACATAGGTCACCAGAAAATAAATCAATATCGCCAGACTCAGTGCATACCACTGGAATGCATAAGCTAGATGTGTATTGCGCCCGACATCGGGGCGACTCCATTCCCTCACCAATCCGTCCACCGTAACGTCATCCTGTTGAATGACAAACGGCTGTAGTTCGAGCCCGGTAGCCTGCCGATAACGCTCAAATGCGAGGTTCTGCCAGATATTGCCTTCGGCAACCTTAGTCGATAGCTCCAGAAAACGCTCACTGTAGGCCACCGCCACGCCGCGTACCGTTTGCACACCCTGCGGAGTATTAACGTTTGGCGGACTGCGGTCGCCGGTACTTGCTATCCAGCCGCGATTGACCAGCACGTATTGCTGGGATCCGGCAACGCGCAATGGTGTCGCCACGTGATAACCCGGCCGGTGCTGGTAAATCCGGTTATCAACAAAGACCGTATACTTCGGTACGTACTCGCCCCTCACTTCAACCCACCGTAATAGCACGTCATCCCGACTGACCGGTTGTGCACCGACATGCACCACGGGCTGACGACCCAATTGGTCATAACGCGCCTGCAGTTCTGCCTTGTACTCCGCGCGACCGATTTGCCAATGCGCCAGCGCCAACGTCAACACAATTCCGGCCACGGCCGCGATCCCGGCCCACAAGCGTGGACGAAACTCGAACGAATAAAATCGGATAGCAGCCATCGCTTCGGGTTAAACTCCGCCTTCCATGCGCATTGTTATCATATTGTTCATAGTCTTCATTCTGGCCAGTCTAGGCTCCGCCCTTTATTACATGGTCAAGGATCGCGGCACCGGCGAGCGCACCGCCAAGGCCCTCACCATCAGGATCACGCTGTCCATCGTCTTGTTCCTGCTGCTGATCATCGGCTTCCAGACCGGTCTGATCACCACGCACTTGTAGACCCGCAACTACTGTTATCCGTTCCTGCGTCGGCAAAAAAAACGCCGCGATCGCGCGGCGCCTAATTCCCCTTTCGGGGTTACCACCTCCCCGTACGAATCGCGTTATGCCAGCCTTGGGGATCGTGCACGCGATTCGCCACCTGTGACTTTACAGCCAATAAACAAACACGAAGAGAATCAGCCAGACCACATCCACGAAGTGCCAGTACCAGGCCACGCCCTCGAAACCGAAATGATTGTCAGGCTTGAAATGGCCGGCAACACTGCGGAACAGTATCACCCACAGCATGATGGTACCAACGGTCACGTGAAATCCGTGAAAACCCGTGAGCATGAAAAATGTCGCCCCGTAAGCACCCATAGTCAGCTTGAGATTCAGCTCTGAATAGGCATGGGCATATTCATAAATCTGGTAACCGAGGAAGATCATGCCGAGTGCGATGGTCATCACCAAGCCCCAGATCAACTGAGTACGGTTGTTTTTCAGCATGCCCCAGTGCGCCCAGGTGATGGTTGCGCCTGATGTCAGCAGTATCGCGGTATTCAGTGCCGGTATACCCCAGGCGCCCATCGGCGAGAAGCTTTCCTTAATGCCGGGACCACCAACAGGCCAGTCCGCCTTGAAATTTGGCCACAGCAGCTGCTGATGCTCCAGTGAACCCAGATCGGGCACTGAAATCACCCGCATGTAAAAAAGGACGCCAAAGAATGCCGCAAAAAACATGACCTCGGAAAAAATGAACCAGCCCATGCCCCAGCGGAAAGAAACATCAACCTGCTGATTGTATTTGCCAGCTTCGGATTCATGTGCCACCGTGGTGAACCAGCCAGCGAACATGAAGAACAGGATTAGGAAACCGATGCCCAGCAGTGCATATCCAAGTGGCATGTGATTGACGGTGAAGGATGCCCCAAAGCCCAGGAAGCCCAGAGCAATGGACGCAACGATGGGCCAGTGCGAAGGGTCCGGCAGGTAGTAATTGCCCGATGTTTGACTCGACATTTTTTTCTCCCTGAATCCTTGTCTATAAATTCCGAATGATCTGTTCAACGGGAGTCAGTTAGTTAATGACCCAGCGCACCACGGTCACCACGGTGGCAACGAACATTGCTCCCGCTATCAATCCGACGATGATCACCTGCACCGGACTGACCTCGATTTTTTCATGCTCGGCACGCCTGCGTATGCCGAGAAAAGCCGACAAAACCATGTGCACCACATGAAAAAAACTGGCTTTTTGCTTTCCTTTCACCATCGCCGCTCCGATCATCCCCGGCCCCCGCCTGGCTGCTGAAGGGCCGCACCCTTGACCTCGAAAAAGGTGTAGGACAACGTGATGGTATTGACGTCGGCCGGCAGCGTGGAATCAACCACGAACTGCACCGGCATGCGCTTACCCTCCCCGGCCTGCAACGGCTGCTGTTTGAAGCAGAAGCACTCCAGTTTCTTCACGTGCGGTGCGGCATGGCGCGGGCCGTAGCTTGGAATGGCCTGACCGACCACACCGGTAGTTCCGTTGTTGCGAACCTCAAATTCAACCTGGATCATCTCCCCCGGATGTACCCGCACACTACGCTGCACGGGCCTGAAATCCCATGCCAGCCCGTGTGCATTGCCATCGAACTCCAGCGTAACCCAGCGTGATTTGTCCACCTGAGTATTTTCTACAGCAGCGGCAGGTCGGATCAGGTCATTGATACCCGTGATCTGGCAAAACTTCTCGTAGAACGGCACCAGCAGGAAACCAAAGCCGAACATCGCCGCCGCGAATATCGACAGTCGCGTCATCAGCAGGCGGTTGTTGCGCTCGCTCTTCATCGGGCCAGCAGGTAATACTTGACCATCACGCCGAAAAAGAACGCAGCGACAATCAGCCACAGCGCCAATGCTGTGCGGCGGTTGTTGCGCTTGATTTCGGCCCGCCCCATTAACTTATTTCACAACCGGCGGAGTCACGAAGCTGTGATACGGCGGCGGCGACGGCAGGTGGGTCCACTCCAGGCTGTCTGCGCCCTCCCACTGGCGATCCGTAGCTTTCTCGCCACTGGTGATGCACTTGATCACGATGTATAGGAAGAGCAGTTGCGACAGTCCAAAACCGAAGGCGCCAATCGAGGAGATCATGTTGAACTCGGCAAACTGCAGTGCGTAATCCGGGATACGACGAGGCATACCAGCTAGGCCGAGGAAATGCTGCACAAAGAAGGTGACGTTGAAGAACACCAGAGACAGCCAGAAGTGCCACTTGCCCAGCGTCTCGTTGTACATCCTTCCGGTCCACTTCGGCAGCCAGAAATAGATGCCGGCAAAAGCCGAGAACAAGGCACCCGCCACCATCACGTAATGGAAGTGTGCCACTACGTAATAGGTGTCGTGCAACTGGATGTCCACCGGCACGATCGACAGCACCAGGCCGGTGAACCCGCCCAGCGTGAACAGGAACAGGAAGCCCAGCGCAAACAGCATCGGCGTTTCAAAAGTCAGCGAGCCTTTCCACATCGTCGCCACCCAGTTGAACACCTTGACGCCGGTGGGCACGGCAATCAGTACTGTCGCGTACATGAAATAGAGTTGTGCCTCCACCGGCATACCAGCAGTGTACATGTGATGCGCCCAGACCATAAACGACAGGATGGCGATCGATGCCGTGGCGTAGACCATTGAAGCGTAACCAAATAGCGGCTTGCGCGAAAACGCTGGGATCACCTGCGACACCACGCCGAAAGCGGGAATCGCGATTATGTAGACCTCGGGGTGGCCAAAGAACCAGAAAATGTGCTGATAGAGCACCGGATCGCCGCCGCCGGCCGCGTTGAAGAAATGGGTGCCAAAATGGCGGTCTGTCAGGGTCATGGTCACCGCGCCGGCCAGCACCGGCATCACCGCCACCAGGAGGTAGGCGGTGATCAGCCAGGTCCAGCAGAATAGCGGCATCTTCATCAGCGTCATCCCGGGGGCCCGCATATTGAGGATGGTGGTGATTATGTTGATCGATCCCATGATCGACGACATGCCGAGGATGTGAATTGCAAAAATCGTCAAATCCATCGCGGGGCCGGCCTGCGTCGACAGCGGCGCGTAGAGTGTCCAGCCCACACCTGCACCGCCGCCCGGCATAAACTGCGCAGCGATCAGCAACATGGCTGCCGGCGGCAGCAGCCAAAACGACAAATTATTCATGCGCGGAAATGCCATATCCGGCGCGCCGATCTGCATCGGGATCAGCCAGTTGGCGAAGCCCACGAACGCCGGCATGATCGCGCCGAACACCATGATCAGGCCGTGATACGTCGTCATTGAATTGAAAAATTCAGGCTTCACGATCTGCAGACCGGGCTGGAAAAGTTCCGCGCGGATGATCATGGCCATGATGCCGCCGACCAGGAACATGGTGAAACTGAACCACAGATACATCGTGCCGATGTCCTTGTGGTTGGTTGACTTCACCCAGCGCATGATGCCCGATGGCTTGTGCACGTGATCGTCGTGCCCGTGATCATGTCCGTGATGTGCGTGTGTTGATTCCATTATGTTCTCCTGAAACCTGTATACGTTAGCGCGTTAACGTGCAGCCTTGACATCGGCGGGCGCAATCGCCTCACCGGTCTTGTTATTCCAGTTGTTGCGCGTATAGGTGATCACCGCAGCAAGGTCGGCATCGGAAAGCCTACTGAATGAGGCCATAGCTGTACCTTTCTTGCCGTTCAGTATCAGCTTGATCTGGTCATCTTTTGGCCCATTGACTACTTTCGATCCCGAAAGCGCTGGAAATGCGCCCGGCACACCCATGCCGCTGGCCTGGTGACAAGCCACACAGTTTTGGGCATAGACTTTCTCGCCGTGTGCTTTAAGTTCATCCAGCGTCCAGGTCTTGTTTGGATCAACCTTGGCAGCAGCGATTTTCTTCAGCTGTGAGGCAGCCCAGGCGGTGTATAGCGCCGGCTCCATCACCTCGATGACAATCGGCATGAAGCCGTGATCCTTGCCGCAGAGCTCGGCACATTGGCCGCGGTAAATGCCGGGCTTGTCCGCCTTGAACCAGGTGTCACGTATAAATCCGGGCACCGCGTCCTGTTTGACCGACAGTGCCGGCACATACCAAGAATGGATTACATCCGCTGCGGTGACCAATACCCGCACTTTCTTACCGGCAGGAACTACTACGTTGGTATCGGTTTCCAGCAAGTAATGCGGATTTTTCTTGCGGCCTTCGATGTCGCGGCCGTCGATCTGTGCCCGCGGAGTCGAGAGCGCGCTGTAGAATCTGATGCCCTCACCCTCACCCTTCAGATAGTCATAACCCCATTTCCACTGGTAGCCGGTAACCTTGATCGTCATGTCCGGCTCAGAGGTATCGCGCATGGCGATCAAAGTACTGGTAGCCGGCACTGCCATGGCTATCAGAATCACAAATGGGATCAGTGTCCAAGCCACTTCCACCGCGGTGTTTTCGTGGAACTGAGCGGCCTTGTGACCCACAGACTTGCGATGCTTGAACACCGCGTAGAACATGAAACCAAAAACGCCGATGAAAATGAAAAAACAGATTACTGTGATGATGGTATGCAGGTCATAGATCTTTTCGCCGAGCTGCGTGTTGGGCGTTTGCAGGTTGAGCTTGTATTCAGCCCAAGCCGCTGCTGCCCAGAACCACATCAGTCCAGCTGCGGTCCATTTCTTCAACCCCTTGTTGACCATTCTTCCCCCGCTAAAAAAACCGATTGATTTCAACGCAACACGCCTGCAAGCCGGCTGCGCAATTCCCTTTCAAGCAGACGCCGGCTTTCCTCACCGCAATAGCGTCCGACGGATACTTCCCTGCCGTGGGAGCGCAACGCCAAGCCCCCCGCACCATCGCAAACCACACGTGCCCAGCAACGGCTGAATTCCATGTGTCTCGTCCTGCCCCGTTCCCTGCATTCGAAGAGAATACGGTCGCCGCTCATCGCCAGCCGCTCGAAATCCCCTGCGCGGCGAAATACAAACCACACCGCCGTTGCCAAACAGGCAATTTCCACACCCGCGAACGGGATGATCATCCACGCACCCGCAACCGCAAACGCAACGGCTACGACCAGGGAAAAAACCACAAGGGAACCAAAAACCAGCTTCAGCAACCGCAGATCCAGTGAACTGGCATGACGCCTGAAATACGTGAATCCGGCGCCATCTTGTTCCAAATCCGACTCGAAAATTGTCTCTGTGGCCACCGGCGCAGACCATCCGTTTCAACCGCGCGAACTCTAGCATATTCGCAGGGACGGTCGCAACAAATATGTCCCATCAAATCAGTTGGTTTTTCCTCTTAAATGAGGTTATTCAATCGCCTTATGTCCAGGCTCCGGACCACATTTCCCGGAAGCTGTTTTCGGACATGCCGCACATGCCCCAACAGCGGTGCAGAAAGTCGTTCGCGTAGTGTGTCAAGGCTTTGCTGTCGCCGGAGCATTCCTGACTCGATGTCGTTGGCAATCCAGCCGATAAATTTCAATCCACGCGCGCGCAAGGCCTCAGCCGTCAACAGCGCATGATTCAGGCAGCCCAGACGCATTCCGACCACAAGAATCACCGGCAGATGCAGGCGCAACGGGATATCGGCGGCACTGATCCGCCTGCCAAGTGGCACCAGTAATCCACCGACACCCTCGACTACTACCACATCGGCAAGACCTGCCAGACGGCCATAATTTCGATCGATCATTGCTAGACTGATAGACCTGCGGGCTTCCTGCGCGGCAACATGCGGCGCAATGGGTGGAGCAAAACAATAAGGATTTACCCAGTTCGCGGGCAAGTTCACATTGCCTGTCATACGCAACTGCGCCACGTCATCGCTATGCCAGCTTCCGTTCCTGCGCTCCGCCCCGGCTGCAACCGGTTTCATACCGACAGTGCGCAGCCCCAGTCTGGTGAACCCCCTTAGCAGCGCACAGGCAATCAGCGTCTTGCCGACCCCTGTATCGGTGCCAGCAATAAACACACCCCGACCGGATCCGTATCTATTGATGCGGGGTTTCATTTCAGAGGCGCTCCGCCGATTTGATCTCGATCACCGGCCGGCCGCCGGGACCGGTGCGCAGCATGGGTCGCCACGCATGGCCGTAGATCACCTCAAATGTAGCGGGCAATTTGCCGTTTCGACGCCACGACTCGTAGTTGCGTTCAACCGCCGCCAGCCACTGCCTGCCAGACAAATTCTGCGGACGCCCGGTCGCCGCATTGCGCGCGCCAATAGCCTGCAGATCGCGCATGACGCCCTTTACATCATCGTAAGTCAGCGTAAAAGGTTCCATGTCGATCACCGGATCAGCAAAACCGGTCTTAACCAGATAATCGCCGATGTCATGCATGTCGGTGAATCGGCTGCCATGCTCATATTCGTCGAGACCGGATTGTGCCGCGCGGAGCTCCTTCAGGGTATCCGGCCCGAACGAGGTAAACATGAACAGTCCGCCTGGCGCTAGCACGCGTCCGATTTCAGCAAAAGCATCATGCAGGCCATTCACCCACTGCAGCGCCAGATTGCTCCACACCATATCCACGCTGCCGTTTTTCAGCGGCAGCCGTTCCACATCCCCGCACACGGTTGCCGGCATTTGCTTCATCAAACGCTGAAACCAGTGCACCGTCGTTCTGGCCTTACGCAACATGCCCGGCGCAATGTCCAGCGCGACGATTCCGGCACCCGGATAGCGCGACGCAAGTCCGCCCCAGGCATTTCCGGTACCGCTGCCGGCATCAAGGATGCGTTGCGGTTGGTGACGGATGAAGTCGAGACGCTCAAGGCTGCGTCGGCAAATTTCGTGCTGCAGTACTGCCGCCGCATCATAGGTCGCTGCGGCGCGATCAAACGAACGGCGCACCGCGCGTTTGTCGAGAACCGGCTTATCGCTCACCGCAGAATCCGATCATTTCCCGGGCAACCTCGTTCGCGGCTGAAATGAAAAGCGCATGTGCCGAACCGGGAATCAGACTCAATCGCGCATCTGGTAACTGCTCCGCCATGAAAGCCGCTGCTTCGGGCGCAACCAGCCGGTCTTCCGCACCGTGCAAAAGCAGTGTCGGCTGCACGATCTCATGCAGTGTATCGCGCAAATCTATCGTCTCTAGCCAATTCAGTGAACATTCAAGCGTTTCTAGCGACGGCGCCGGACAGTAAGAGGCCACCGCATCGAGGCGACGCACGACGGTTCGAAATTGCAAATCACCGTCGGCCTGCAACCGCCGGAAGCGGCGTAGGGTTCCATCGCGATCTGCTTTCAGTTGCGTAGTGAATTCCGCAAAAGTATTCGTTGCCATGCCATGCGGCCAGTTACTGGCTGCGACAAAGCATGGGGTCGATGCCAGCAAAACTATGCGCGCAATCTGTTGGGGATGGCGAAGTGCCCATGCCAGAGCCAGTTGCCCGCCAAGCGACCAGCCAGCGACGACACAGCGCGGGGGAGCAATCTCCGCCAACCGGTCAACCATATCCTCTACGCCAGTATGGGTCATTGGCGGAACCGCTCCATAACCTGGCAGATCCGGCGCAATCACGGAACATTCCGCACCCAGACGTTTGGCGAGATCATTCCATACGCCGGCATACATACCCCAGCCGTGCAACAGCACCAACACGGGTTTTTCCCCATCGGTCACGCTGCCTCCAGCAGCGCATCAACCAACCTTTGGACATCGGCAGAGTCGTGATCCGCCGATAGTGAAATGCGAAGCCGGGCCGAGCCCTGCGCCACCGTCGGCGGCCGAATCGCCGGCACCAGCAATCCGCGGGCCGCAAGCCGTTCCGAAAACCCCATTGCTTCACTGTTGCCACCGATGATCAACGGCTGAATTGGCGTTTGAGAGGGCAATAAAGACCAAGGCGCCGCAGCGAGTCCCTCGCGCAGTTGATCGACAAGTTCGCGCAACCGCTGACGCCGCCAGTCTTCCTGCTCTATCAGTTCCAGACTCGTCAGCAACGCCTGGGACAGCATCGGCGGACCAGCCGTAGTGTAGATATAGGTACGGGCATTCTGAATCAGTGTCTCGATCAGCTCATCGCTTCCGGCCACAAAAGCGCCCGCAACCCCGGCTGACTTGCCCAACGTCGCCATGTAAATCAGCCGTTCGGACTCGATCCCGAAATGGGACAGCGTGCCTCGCCCCTGCTCTCCAAGCACACCGAAACCGTGGGCGTCGTCAATCAGAAGCCAGGCATCATGGCGCGCGCACAGCTCCAGAAGTTTCGGCAGCGTAGCGATGTCGCCATCCATGCTGAACACTGCGTCGACGATCACCAGCCTGCGGCGTGCGGTCGTGCTCTTCAGCAACCGCTCAAGCACCTCAAGATCGCCGTGGGGATATCGCTTGAAGGCGGCACGGGATATCAACGCCGCATCGTTCAGTGAGGCATGATTCAGCCGGTCGGCGAACACCGCGTCGCCGCGGCCAACCAGTGCACTGACAACCCCCATATTGGCCATGTAGCCTGTCGAGAACAACAGTGCCTTCGGCAGTCTCACGAATTTCGCCAATGCCGTTTCGAGTTGGTAATGGACAATGCTGTGTCCCAGTATCAGGTGTGAGGCGCCAGCACCAACGCCATAGCGTTCGATGCCGTCGCGGGCCGCCGCTGCAATGCGCGGATCCGCGGCAATCCCGAGATAGTCGTTCGAACAAAAGGCGACAAAATCGCGTCCATCGACTCTGACATGCGCACGTTGCGGCGAATCAAGCAAACGCCGCACGCGGCGCAAGCCGCGTTGTTCACGCAAAGCCAGTTCGGCAGTCAGTTCGGCATGTAGCGACAAGGGAAAATAAATGCTTGCTGGACTAAGCCGGTCTCAGGCCGGATTCATCGGTGTCAGCCCCAACCGCGAAAACAGGGCGCGGTCGTTGGCCACGTCCGGATTGCCGGTGGTCAGCAGTTTCTCGCCGTAAAAAATGGAATTCGCTCCCGCGAGAAAACACAGCGCCTGCACCGCGTCGCCCATTTCCTGGCGGCCAGCTGATAGCCTGACCATGGCCTTGGGCATGGTGATGCGCGCGCAGGCAATCGTGCGCACAAATTCCAGGGGATCGAGTTTCGCAGTACCGCTTAGCGGCGTACCCGGCACCTGCACCAGATTGTTGATCGGCACCGATTCTGGATAGGGGTCCATGCTCGCCAATTGAGCGATCAATGCAGCGCGTGCACTCCGCGTTTCGCCCATGCCGACGATGCCG
>JAYOED010000015.1:0-17595 GCA_038106575.1 Burkholderiales bacterium | reverse complement strand
GGGTGCCGTTCAGAAATTCAGCGAGGTGGTGTCCATGGAGACCGGCCTCGCGGACCTGATCAAGCGTATCGATGCGATCGGAATAATCTCGGGTAGTGATGACCTTGCCGTAATGATCAGCGTCCGTATCGATGTTGTGGTTGTAGTAATCAAGTCCGGCCTCGCGCAACTGCCCGGCTTGACCCGGCTTCAGCATGCCCAGCGTCGCGCAGGTTTCCATACCGAGCCCGCGCACGGCCTTGACCATGGCGATGACCTTGTCGAGATCACGCTGCTTGGGGCTGCGCCATGCCGCTCCCATGCAGAAACGCGTGGCCCCATGGTCGCGCGCGGCCTGCGCGGCAGCAACCACGTCGTCCACCGAAAGCATGTCTTCGTTATCGACACCGGTCTGGTAACGCGCCGCCTGAGGGCAGTAACCACAGTCTTCAGGACAGCCGCCGGTCTTGACCGAAAGCAGGGTTGATAACTGCACCGCATTCGCATCGAAATGTTGACGGTGGACCTGCTGGGCCTGAAACAGCAGGTCGTTGAACGGCAAAGCAAACAGGGCTTCTACCTGAGCGGTCGACCAGCGTGAGGTGTCGGCGGACAAGGTCTGCCGTGCGTTAAAGGATACAGTATCCATCTATTAAAAGTCTTTTAAAAACATATATTTAAATGTAATTATCGTCGCAGAAGCCCGCCCATTTGTCAAATTTCATTTGCGAATTCTTTGACAGCCTCCGCCATTTCGTCCGCTGGGACGATGGATCACCTCGCGCACTTTGGCTAGCATTTCCTCGGGCATGCCGATATTGTCGAGCCCGAGTATGCCGCCGCCCTAGTTCAGCAGACGCATCACAAACGATTCACCATACTGCGTCGGCATCGTTGAAATCCACACATCCACCGCGGAATTCTGCACCTTGATCTGGAAGCGTTCGTCCTGCGGGAGGCATTTTTCCGAAATATCGAATCCCGGCATCAATTTCAGCCGCAGCACGACAGCCAATGCAATCTTGCTGTCGGCCTCGGTCTGCAAATGTAAGACGCCGTCAATCCGGAAACGGATCTGCAGGCGACGATCCTGGAGTTCGATGTGTATTTCGAACGCTCGCGCTTGGGTTGCGTCCTCGAACATAGTCTGCAACAGCCTGGCGACCGGCGAATCTTCCGCACCCGGTGATGTGGCAATGAATCGCCGTGCTGTCGCCGAAGTCGGCCTGCAGTTCCTGCGCCAGCCCGCTAATTTCCTCTGTGCGGCGGTAACTACGATCAACCGCGCGCAACAGCTCTGTCTCGGTGACGACGGCGAGATCGATGTCACGTCTCAGTATCCGCGAAATTTCATCATAGACCGTCAGGTCGGTCGGATCGGCCATCGCGACCAGAAACGTCGAGCCGCGGTCATCGAGCACCATGGCGCGCCAGCGCCTTCGAGATCTGCTCCTTGCTGATAAACCCTTTTTCGATGAAAACGCGACCGAGCCTGCGTCCGGTTTTTTTTCTGCTCGTCCAGTGATGACTTGAGTTGCTCTTCGCTCAGCAGTTCCTGCTGGACTAGAATTTTACCGAGACGGATTTTTTTCAGGACGGCCCATTCAGTTTTTGCTCAAAATGATGCATAGGATGCAAACGGCATGTCACCGGAAAGACAGGTTTCTACCCCCAGCACACCGTACATGTCATTGATAAATAATGATATTCTGTTCCGGAGTTGATTACAACCTGTGAAACCTCCACTGCCAGCGTCTGATGTTCGACATCGTACTGTACGAACCTGAAATTGCTCCGAATACCGGCAACGTGATCCGCCTTGCCGCGAACACCGGCGCGCGGCTGCATCTGATACGGCCGCTGGGCTATACGCTCAATGATCGCACTCTGGCTCGGGCCGGACTCGACTATCACGACCGCGCGACATTAACGGTGCACGACGACTGGCAGGCTTGCATTGCGGCGCTCGGCTCACGCCGTCGCCTTGCGTTCAGCACCCGCGGCACGCAACGTTACGATGAGGTGCGTTATGCCGAAAAAGACGTCTTGGTGTTCGGCCCGGAAACTCGCGGCCTGCCGGAACCGATACTCAACGAGTTTGAGCAGGACCGCATACTGCGCCTGCCGATGCTAGAAGGCAGCCGCAGCATTAACCTTTCAAATGTAGTAGCCGTAGTGGTCTACGAAGCATGGCGCCAGACCGGTTTCTCCGGTGGCGGGTGATCAAAAGCGGCTATTTGCGCCCGTGTGAAGCCTGGTGTTCGGGCTTGGAATCGCGCTCCAGCAGTTCGCGAACGATCGCTGCGGCCTGCTGCGGTTTTTCCAATACCTTGCATACAGCGGATGTAATGGGCATCTCGATCCCGCCGGCCTGCGCCCTGCGCAATACCACGTCCGCGGTGAACACCCCTTCAGCGACGTTACCGAGCCCGGCCTGTGCGGCTGCGACTGCTTCGCCCCGGGCCAGCGCAAGGCCGATGCGGCGATTGCGGGACAGGTCGCCGGTACAGGTCAGCAGAAGATCGCCGACTCCCGCCAGCCCCATGAAAGTTTCCGCACGCCCCCCCAGCGCCATACCAAGCCGCGTCATTTCCGCGAGTCCGCGGGTCATCAATGCGGCGCGCGCGTTGAGTCCAAGCCCCAATCCGTCACAAACACCGGCTGCTATGGCAATGACGTTTTTTACCGCCCCGCCCACTTCAACACCGATGACATCATCATGCGAATACACACGTAATGACGGGCCGTGCAGGTATTGCGCCATCTGCGCCGCAAACTCCAGATCGGGTGCAGCCAGCGTCAGCGCCGCCGGAAAATTCTTCGCCACTTCCTGGGCAAAACTGGGACCGGACAATACCGCGCCGTGTACGGCAGACCCCATGATTTCGCTGAAGACCTCGTGCGGCAATCGTGCATCCGGACGCTCGAACCCCTTGCACAACCAGATGACTGGAATGTCACGCCTGGAATCATGAATGAGTTGCAGCGTTCGGCGAAGACCCGCAACAGAAACTGCGACGATAAGGCAATCATTTTCGGCCGCGACCTTGCCCGCATCACCCTCCACCTGCAGACGATCCGGAAACACGCTGCCCGGAAGATATTTGGCATTGGTACGCCCGCGGCGCATGCCGTCGATTTGTTGGGCGTCGCGCGCCCACAATGTCACGTCGTGACGGTGGCAGAGATTGATGCCCAGGGCCGTTCCCCAGGCACCGGCGCCGAATATTCCGATTTTCATGTCAGCGTCGAGTACAACGGGCGCGCTAGTCAGCCGCCCCAGACATCCGCCGCGCGCACATAACCCGCCATGCCGTCACGGTGTTTTACATGCAGCCAGCCGCCCGGCGCCAGTTCTATCACCTCGAGCAGCACATCACGCTGGGCCTCAAATACGACCGGGGCATCTTCCGCGGGTTTCTGACGCACGGCTGCTGTCGCAGTTTTGACCATTGCACTGCGAGACGCATCCAGCGCCTTGGCCTCCGCCCACGACAACGTACCTGCGGCATCACGCACCTTGACCCAGCCTTCCACCTGCACGACAACTTCCAGTGGATACTCGCGGTTGACAATGTACAGTTTGCGGGACTTAACCGAGGGCGCGTCATAGAGCACCACAGCAGCTTCCGCAGCAGTGCGAAATTCGGCTGCAACGGCTACGCTTGAATACAGTACGGCAACCAGTAAAAGTACAATTGTCAGTCGGCAGCTGCCCATGGTGTCGCAATTTCAGTTTGGCGTGCCGGCAGCAGCGGCCTGCTGCATCTGCTGCATGCGCTCTTGGTAAGCAGCCTCGAAATTCATGTGCTGCAGAACCACCGGCGGGAATCCGGCGCGAACCATTAGGCTAGACACAGTTTCACGCGCATAGGGCAACAGAGTATTCGGACACAGCACCCCGAGTACCGCGTCCAGTTCGGTAGCAGGCAGATTGAGTATCTGGAAAATCCCGGCCTGCGCTACTTCCACCAGGAATACGGTCTTGTCCTTTAGTTTGGCCGTTACCGTCACAGTCAGCACCGCCTCGTGCAGTCCGACCTGATCCAGCGGGCTGGCTCCGTTGTGAACGCTGATTTCGATCTGCGGACTTTCGCGTTCGAGAAAAATCTGCGGTGCGCTGGGAACCTCTAGGGAGAGATCTTTCAGGTAAATCTTCTCGATGCCGAATTGCGGTTGCTGCTGCTCAATCATGTTGATTCCTGTTATGCGATACGTTTGGTGAAACGATCATGCCGCCAGAAGCGGGTCGAGCCCGCCGGCACGGTCCAGCGCCGCAAGATCGTCGTAGCCACCCACGTGTTTGTCGCCTATGTAGATCTGCGGCACCGTGCGACGCCCTGTCTTCTCCATCATCACGGCAAGCTGCGCCGGATCGGCATCCACCCGGATCTTTTCGATTTCAGCAGCACCCTTGCTGCGCAGAAGTCGTTCCGCCATCTGGCAATAGGGGCACACACCCGTGGCATACATACGAATTTTCGCCATCGTTGCCGTTCCGATTATCGTTTCTGCAAGGGCATGCCGGCCTGCTCCCAGGCGCCGATGCCACCGCGAAGATTGACCGCCTCCTTAAACCCGTTACGGCGCAACACCTGCACCGCAACACCTGAGCGGGTGCCACTGCGGCAAGTCACGACCATCGGCCGGTCACGGAACTTTTCAAGTTCCTTGAGCCGGTCTGCGATCTGCCGCTCAGGCACATGTCTGGCACCGGCGATATGACCCGCTTCGTACTCACTGACATCGCGAACATCGATCACCAAGGCATCCTTGCGGTTGATCAGCTGTACTGCGTCGAACGCGCCGATCTCCAGTCCCACGCGGAACGGCCGCATGAGCAATGGCCACAGCAAGAGGGCACCGGAGATGACGGCGCCTCCGAACAACATCAAGTTGAACGGGTTTTTTTGAAGAAAAGTGAAAAAAGCTTCCATAGAAAATTTTGTTTGGGATCAAGATCGCCCAGAGGCGTGAAGATTACAGAATTCTAGCAGAGGAGCAAAACGCTCTGGGTGCGAACGCGCCAGCCGGGCAAGTTCAGCTTCAAATCCCGGTTGCGGCAAGGGATGGGCGCGTCGCGCAAGCTGCAGTCGCGCCCGAGCCTCGTTAGACAGCTGGCTCATGGCCAGATACAACGCCCCCCCCCAGCAAGGTTTGGCTTAAATACGGAGCCTACCTCAGCGCGCCATTCAGCAACAGCAACTACGCCAGCCCGAACGGCATCAAAGCAACCAGGGGCACTTCTGCTAATTTGCATGCCTTGGGTTCTAGCAACACGTCATCACGCCCAATACCCCCCCGATAGCCAAGGAGTCGTTGTAAAAGGAAGTCAGAGGTGTGGTATTAAACAGGTGCAGGAAAGGCACCGCGCACAACAGAGACGTGCAGGCAAGACTGGGTGACAGCAGGAGAATGCCGGATTACGTTCACCGTCTATTCCGGAGCAGAGACAGCTGGACAGTGCGGAGAATGCAGGTCAGGCTTTGGGGCCGCAAAACACTTCCCGCATCATGCCAATCAGCGTCAGCGTGCGTTCGTCACCAATGCGGTAAAAAACCCGGTTGGCTTCCTTGCGGGTACGCAGCACGCCTTTCTCGCGCAGAATGGCCAGATGCTGCGAAATGTTGCTTTGTGAAGTACCTACGCAGTCAACGATTTCCTGCACGCTGACTTCCTCGTCGCCGAGCACACACAATATTTTCAGGCGCAGCGGATGCGCCATGGCCTTCAGCGCTCGCGAGGCTTGATCGATATGCTCTTCTTTTTCCAGCAACTGTTCGCGCAGTGCAACCACATCGGTCATTGATTTACTCATGTAGCACCCGGGCCGGGTGGAATGATTTATTATTATACTGTATCCCAATTTTCAAAAATTGATTCAAAATCATGAAGATAACGCCAGCACTTCTGGTCATACTCGATGGCTTCGGTCACCGGGAAGAATGCGACGACAACGCCATCTGCCAAGCCCGCAAGCCATACTGGAATTTTCTGTGGCAAACCTGCCCACACACCGTCATTGATGCTTCCGAAAAATGGGTGGGATTGCCGCCGCAGCAAATGGGCAATTCCGAAGTCGGCCACATGAACATCGGCGCCGGTCGCGTGGTTTACCAGGATTACACGCGCATCGAACACGCCATTGAAACTGGCGAGTTCGCCGACAATCCGGTGCTGAACTCAGCGATAAGGCACGCGGAAAAAAATACCCTGCACATCCTGGGTCTTCTTTCGCCCGGCGGGGTGCACAGTCATGAATCGCAGATACACGCGTTGATGGAGCTGGCGGCGCAGAAAGCCGCAAAACAGATCTGCGTGCATGCCTTTCTCGACGGGCGCGACACCCCTCCGCAAAGTGCCGAAGCCTCGCTGGCCGCACTACAGGCCAAGTGCGATGCGCTCGGCAACGCGCGTATTGCTTCCATCTGCGGCCGTTATTTCGCAATGGACCGCGACAAACGCTGGGAACGGGTAAAAACAGCTTATGACCTGATTACCAGCGGCAAGGCCGACTATTCTGCAGCCGATGCCGTGGCCGGCCTGCGTGCAGCCTATGCCCGCGGGGAAACCGACGAGTTCGTCAAGGCCACTTTTATTGCGCCAGCCGGCGCGCAACCTGCGCGCATGGAAGATGGCGATGCCGTCGTTTTCATGAATTTCCGTGCTGACCGGGCCCGTCAATTGACTTCCGCCCTGACCAATGCGGCATTCGACGGATTTCAGCGGGATAAAACGCCGAAGCCGGGATACTTCTGTACCCTGACTGGGTACGGCGAGGATTTTTCCAGCATACCCAAGGCCTTCGGTCCGCAGCAGGTACGAGACGGTTTCGGCGAATACCTGTCCAAACAGGGGCTGCGTCAGCTGCGTATTGCCGAGACCGAAAAATACGCCCACGTTACCTACTTCTTCAACGGCGGCGTGGAAACTCCATACGCGGGTGAAGACCGCATAATGGTGCCCTCACCCAAAGTCGCCACCTACGACCTGCAACCGGAAATGAGTGCGCGCAAAGTCACCGACAGACTGGTGGTAGCGATCAAGTCACGGAAATATGAGGCCATCATCTGCAATTACGCCAACGGAGACATGGTCGGCCACACCGGCAACCTCAGCGCGGCAACACGTGCTATTGAAGTCCTCGACGAATGCATCGGCCGCGCGGTCGACGCAATGAAGGAAATCGGCGGGGAAGTTCTGATTACCGCGGACCACGGCAATGCCGAAACCATGCGCGACGAAGCGTCACAGCAGCCTCATACGGCGCATACGCTGAACCTGGTGCCTCTGCTCTACATCGGCCGCAAGGCGAGCATCGCGCAGGGCGGAGCGCTCCAGGACGTGGCGCCAACCCTGCTGGCAATGATGGGGCTGCCAAAGCCTCCGGCGATGACGGGGCGGGCCTTGATCGAATTTGCGTGATCCGGTCTTCACTCCTGCTGCTGTTCTCCTTCGCACTGGTAACCTGTGCCCATGCGGCCGACACGGCGAACGCCCGCCAGGCACAGAAAGAACTGCATGAGCTGCGCGAGCGCATTGGTGCACTAAAGCAAAAACTCTCTGCCGCCGAAGAAACCCGCAGCGAGGCGACCGATGCACTGCGCGAATCGGAACAGGCCATATCGGAAGCCAACCGCGAACTACGGCGGCTGGGCCAGCAGGCGCGCGACGCCAATGCCAGGCTGGGCGCATTGCGTAACTCGGCCGCGAAGACGGATGCGGGTTTGCGCGCACAGCAGGACTTGCTGGCCCGGATGCTGCGGCAGCAGTACCTGCAGGGAGAACCGGAAGCTTTCAGGCTGATGTTGAGCCGGGTCGACCCCAATGACATGGCACGGCAGTTGCACTATTTGTCGCAGATCGCCAAAGGACGTGCCCGGCTGGTTTCCCAGCTGCGTAACGACCTCAAGAAGCTTGAAGGTCTGCAAAACGACATCGCTGCCGAAGTGCAATCCATTGCCAGAATAACCGCCGGGCAGTCCGAACAGAAAAAAAAGCTGGAAGCAGAAAAACGCTCCCGTGCAACGATCCTGGCGAAAATTTCACGCGACATCAACGCCGGCAAGAAGCAGATCCGTTCGCTGCAGGGCAACGAAACCCGGCTGACCCGTCTCGTCGAACAACTCGCCCGCCAGGTAAGAAAGCCCCCTTCCGGGCGACCGCATGTGCGCAATGAATCAATCCCCGCTGACAGCGGAAACCTGGCGTTTGCGAACCTGCGCGGATTGCTGGCGCTGCCCGTGCGCGGGGAACTCGGCAACCGGTTTGGCAGTCCACGTTCCGGCGGCGGGCCGAGCTGGAAGGGTTTATTCATAACTGCCCGTCAAGGCGAGGATGTTCGGGCTGTCGCAGGCGGACGGGTGGTCTATGCAGACTGGCTGCGCGGTTTCGGCAATCTGCTGATCATTGATCACGGTGACAATTACATGACTTTGTATGCCTACGCGGAAGCACTGTTGAAACAGGTTGGTGACAAAATCCGGGGCGGTGAGACAGTCGCCACCGTAGGCAACAGCGGCGGCCGCACGGAATCGGGTTTATACTTTGAAATACGGCATGAAGGTAAGCCATTCGACCCGCTGATCTGGGTCAATTTACGATAACCGGGATCCGTGCAGGAGCAACGACAGATGCGCAGCAAATTCAGCCAGTTCGGCCTGATCATCGCAGGCATTTTGATCGGTGTCGCGATTAGCCTCAATTATTCGGCTATCGCACAGCGCGAAGCTGCGACCCAGTCGCTGCCCATCGAAGAATTGCGTGCATTCACCGAGGTTTTCGGACGGGTCAAGAGCGACTACGTTGAGCCCGTGGCCGACAAGAAGCTCATCACTGAAGCCATCAACGGCATGCTGACCGGCCTCGATCCCCATTCCGCCTACCTTGACAAGAAAGCGCTCGAGGAACTGAAGGTCAACACCCGTGGACGGTTCGGTGGATTGGGTATTGAAGTCAGCATGGAAGACGGCTTCGTGAAAGTGGTATCACCGATAGACGACACACCTGCGTCGCGGGCCGGCATCAAGGCCGGGGACCTGATCGTCAAACTGGACGAGACTTCGGTGCGGGGGATGACGCTCAATGATGCCGTCAACCGCATGCGCGGAAAAATCGACACCCAGATCGTGCTGACCATCGTTCGAAAGGGAGAGCCCAAGCCGATCGTGGTGACACTGACACGTGCCGAGATCAAGATCCAGAGCGTAAAATCCAAGCTGCTCGAGCAGGGCTATGCCTATGTCCGCGTCACCCAGTTCCAGGAACATACCGGTGAGTCCCTGGCACGGGCCATTGAGCGCGTGTTCCGTGAGAACCAGGGCGCCATGAAGGGGCTGATACTCGATTTGCGCAACGATCCGGGTGGATTGCTGAACGGCGCTGTCGCCGTTTCGGCGGCGTTCCTGCCCAAGGACATACTGGTAGTCTACACCGATGGCCGCACCGAAGATGCCAAGATGAAGTTCAATGCCAGCCCGGAAAACTATGTGCGCGGCCGCAACAAGGAAGACTTCCTGAAACCGCTTCCAGCGGAAGTCAAGACCGTGCCGATGGTGGTTCTAGTCAACGGCGGGTCGGCTTCCGCCTCTGAAATCGTTGCCGGCGCCCTGCAGGATCATGAACGCGCGGTGATCATGGGACAGCAGACCTTCGGCAAGGGGTCGGTGCAGACCATACTGCCGCTGGACAACAATACGGCGATCAAGCTGACGACTGCTCGTTACTATACACCCAAAGGTCGCTCGATACAGGCCAAGGGCATCACACCGGATATCCCGCTGGATGACGGCTCCAGCGAGCGCGCAGCAGCGTTGAAATTGCGCGAGGCGGATCTGACCAAACACCTGACGGAAAGCACTCCAGTGGATAGGGAAAAAGCCGCTGCATCCTCGGCACTCAAATACAACTTCACGCCCGCGCCCCGGCCCAAAATCACCGATGAAAAATTATTGCGCCCAGCGCCTGGCGAAATCGTGTCGCCCAACGATTACGAACTCAACCAGGCTATTGCATTCCTGAAAAGCCGCGGCAATTCCTGATTCCATTGGCCAGTCCGGCAACGCCCGGCGTTGCGGGTGTTGTTGTTTTACTGAGCGGTTGCCGCTAAATTCACGCCATGGAAGACGATCAGCTTCTGCGTTACAGCCGGCACATCCTGCTGCCGGAAATCGGCATTGAGGGCCAGCAACGCCTGCTCAACGCGCACGTTCTGTTGATCGGTGCCGGCGGTCTGGGTTCACCTGCGGCGCTGTATCTTGCCTCTGCAGGCATCGGCATGCTGACCCTTTGCGATGGTGACACCGTGGACATCACCAACCTGCAACGCCAGATCGTTCATCGCGAGGACGCGGTGGGTATGCCGAAAGTAGAATCTGCCCGCGACACCTTGCTGGCCATAAACCCACGGATCAAGATTAACGCCATCGCCGAACGCGTGACCGATGAAAGACTCAACGCCCTGGTCGCCGCCACCGATGTCACTGTCGACGGCAGTGACAATTTTGCCACCCGCCATGCGGTAAATCGCGCCTGCGTCGCTGCGCGTAAACCGCTGGTGTCCGGCGCCGGCGTGCGCTTCGACGGCCAGCTCGCGGTATTCGATCTGCGCTCGGCGAATTCCCCCTGCTATGCCTGTCTGTTTCCTGAGGCTGGGGAAAACGAAGACATGCGCTGCGCGGTGATGGGGGTTTTTGCACCGCTCGTGGGTATCATCGGAGCCATGCAGGCCGCCGAAACACTGAAGCTCATTGCACAGGCGGGAGATACTTTGATCGGACGCCTGCTGCTGCTCGACGCCCTCAGGATGGAAATACGCACTGTAATGTTACGGCGCGATCTGGGATGCGCAGTCTGTGCAAACCGCTAAAGCTCATCAACTCTGCTGTGTCATGTCCAGCGAATCGCAGTCATCTGCGCTATCGCCGTCGGTGGCGGTTGCTGCGGAAGCAGTCGGCGCGGCTCCTTCACGACTTACTAGCGCCTCCAGATCCTGAATAACCCGTTCTAGCGGCGGCGGGTTGCAGCCCAGCATCCGCGCAGGAAAATCACCCAAGGTGGTGGGTGCGTTGAATCGCAGGCGCTAGACACTTTCAAGAATCCCCTAGCTTAGGTCGACTTGAAGCCCGCCTTTGTATTTTCAATCGCATCAAGGGTCGATAGTTGCACCCGCGCCACGCCTAGCATCAACTGCGCTACCTGTCCGGTTGTCATCTGGGACATCGAACCCCTCCTTTTAAGAACATTCTAAGCTAGAACGCCCTCCATTAACTGCTTCCACTGGGTTTGCCAGAATTCCGCCGGATCGCGACGAAATCCGCTTTTAGCGTATTGGTGCCAGCGCCCGGCCACAAAACTCATGAGAATGTTGGCCTGGGCGGTCAGGTCCGCATCGGCAGCGATTTCCTGCTGGGTGACCGCAAATCTCAACGCCTGCTTCAAGGCAGCCTCGATGCGATCGTGAATCTGGTTGACCCTGGCCTGAAGCGCCTCATTCTCGTTGACCAGCGCATCGCCGATAAGCACCCGTGTCATGCCGCGGTTTTTCTGGGCGAACCCGAGCAGCATGCCGATCATCGACTCCGCCTGGCGCAACCCGCTTTTCTCTTCGCTGGTGATCTTGTTGGCGAGTGAGAACACCGTCTGCTCTACAAAATCGATCAACGCGGCAAACATGTCGGCCTTGCCTTTGAAATGACGGTAAAGCGCGGCTTCGGATACGCCAATGCGGGATGCCAGCGCCGCGGTGGTGATGCGTTCAGCTGCGGGCCCCTCGAGCATCTGGGCCAAGGTCTGCAGAATCTGGTTTTTTCGTTCGCCGCTGCGTGCCATGTTCGCCTCAATACAGGGATGCTGCGTTTCTGGACAACCGGGTCACGCCGCTGACCAGCAGATCAACGTAACCGGGCTTACGTTCCGCCCGTGAAATCCAGACGGTCTTCATCCCCAGCCGCTTCGCGGTATGCAGATTTTCCAAAGTGTCTTCGACCATGATACAGCGACGCGGTCGCAGATGATGTGCACGGCACAAACGCAGGAATCCATGAACATCGGGCTTCGGGCGATAACGCAGGCGTTCGATGGGAAACACCGCATCAAAGAGATCTGCTACGCCGAGCACGCGCAGCACGGCCTGCGCGTAATGCGCCGGCGCATTCGACAGGACGAACTTGCGCCCCGGCAGCCTGCGCAGCGCATGATACAGCTGGGGCTCTCCGACAACCATGCGTTTCAGGTTCGGAAACTGGTGGGTATGCCACAGGAAATGCCGCGGATCCGTATCATGATGGCGGATCAGCCCGAGCAGAGTCGCGCCATAGCGCTGCCAGTAATGCCGGCGCAGCGCTTCGGCCTCCGCTTCGTCAAGTTGCAGATGATGCTGCAAATACGCCGTCATTGCGCGGTTGATGTAGGGAAATATGTGCGGTGTCGCATTGTGCAGCGTGTTGTCCAGGTCGAATATCCACGCATAGCCGCTACTCATGACACAGCCTACGTATTCAACGCCGTCGGATCAGCGTGCCGACCCCATCGTCGGTCAGAATCTCCAGCAACAGCGCGTGCTCGACCCTACCGTCGATAATGTGGCAGGTGTTGACGCCGTTCTTGACCGCCTCCAGAGCCGAACTGATCTTTGGCAGCATGCCACCGTGTATCGTGCCGTCGGCGAACAATTCGTCGACCTTACGCGCGGTGAGCCCAGTCAGCAGCTTGCCGTCCTTGTCGAGTACGCCGGGGGTATTCGTTAGCACGATCAGCTTTTCGGCTTTGAGTATCTCGGCAACCTTACCGGCAACCAGATCCGCATTGATGTTGTAGGACTCTCCGTTGGCGCCCACGCCCACCGGCGCAATGACAGGAATGAAATCCTGGGTATACAGCAGATTGACGATCGCGGGATCTATGGCCTCCACTTCGCCGACCTGTCCGATGTCGACCAATTCGTCGCTACCCGCCCCGCCGCGCACCTTCATTTTGCGCGCACGGATGAAACCGCCATCCTTGCCGGTCAGGCCGACGGCTTTGCCGCCGTGACGGTTGATCAGGTTGACGATGTCCTTGTTGACCTGCCCGCCCAGCACCATTTCGACGACATCCATCGTCTCTGCATCGGTGACTCGCATGCCCTGGATAAATTCACCCCTCTTACCCACCCGTTTCAGCAGATCGTCGATCTGCGGGCCGCCGCCGTGCACGATCACCGGGTTCATGCCGACCACTTTCAGCAGCACCACGTCGCGCGCAAAGCCCTCCTTGAGTTGGGCGTCTGTCATCGCATTGCCGCCGTACTTGATGACGATGGTCTTGTCCTGGAAACGCTGGATATAGGGCAATGCTTCGGCTAAGGTTTTGGCCTTGCTCGCAGCAGTGGAGGCAGTCAGTGACATGGCGCGGGGTCGAAACAGGTTAAATGTGAGGATTCACTCATTTTACATGAGCAACAAAAAGGGCGGCAGACCTTGCAGCCCGCCGCCCCCTTTTTGGGAACAGGTTTGCTTTAGTTGATCGACAGCCGTTTCGCCGATACCGCCGCCTTCTTCGGCAGTGTCAGTTCCAACACGCCGTCGGCATATTTCGCACTGGCCTTGCTCTCGTCAACGGGCTGGGCCAGCGTAAACGCCCGATGAACCTTGCCGTAATGGCGCTCGGAGCGCAGCACGCGCCGGCCTTCCTTGGCTTCGCGCTCGTTGCGTGTTTCCGCGCTGATCGACACCTGATCGTTGTCAATGTTGACATGGATATCGTCCTTTTTCACGCCCGGAACCTCAGCATGCACCGTGTAGGCGGCCTCGTCTTCCGATACGTCGATGGGGATCGCCTGTGCCGTAGCCGGTGCGCCGTCGAACGCCACCGGGCGCACGAAGAAGCCACGCAGCAATTCGTCAAATGTATCTTCCAGCGGATTGAAACGGGTGACATTGACCATGATGTGTCTCCTTCGAGAGTGGTGGCGCACTGCGCCGATGGAATTAAAATGGGTGCCCGTAGCGGTTTTTCAAGCACCGGGGGGGGGTTGCCCGAAAATGTATTTAACAATTTGTTTTTAAATAGATTTTCTCGCCGTACCCACATCCCTACCGGATTCGTCTTCGATCGCCGGTGAGTTTGACCACCTGCTGGGCTATGCCCTACTGAATCTGCGCAACCCCACCCATACCGGAGATGTCGTGCAGGAAACCCTGCTTGCCGCGATAAAGGACGCGGCGCGGTTTTCTACCGAATCGGCGCTGCGCACTTGGCTGACCGGCAGCCTCAGGCACAAGATAATCGATCACCTGCGCCGGTCCGGACGCGAGCAGCAGTTGGCCAGCGACGAACGCAGCTAGCTGAAGCCGTTGATGCGCTGTTTGCCGAAGACGGCGACTGCGCGAATCCCCCCCCCCCGACTGGGGCAATCCGGCCTCGGCACTGGAAAACAGCCGTTTTCTCGCGGCGCACGAAATGTGCCTGCAGCGGCTGCAGGCGCGTACTGCCCAGGTATTCGCAATGCGCGAAGTCATGGAACTGCCGACCGACGAGATCTGTAAGGCGCTGCGGATCACATCGACCAACCGCTGGGTGGCGCTGCACCGCGCATGGCTGACCCTGCGTGAATGCCTCGAATTGCTGTGGTTTGAAAAGACTTTCTCATGATCCCAGATTGCAGAGAACCCTAGGAGTTACTGTCCCAGCAGCAGAACGACAGCCTGGGCTGGATCGAGCTTCTGCGTCTGCGCAGCCGTCTGCTAATCTGTAAAGCCTGCGGTAACCTGAAAAGCCATCTTGATTTACTGCGCGCCGCGATGAAACCCTACCGCGACAGCGACTGATTGCGGCAGCCGCAGGCGGCGCGAGGTTATAATTGAGCTTTTTACGCCGATGAAATTCCTCAACTTCCTGATCGCCGCATGCGTGGCTGGCACAGCTGCCGCGCAATCAACCCCGCCGGTTCTAACGCCTGCCCCTGTAGTTGCCGCTCCCTCTATCAAAGCCCGGGCGTACCTGCTGCTGGACGTCAACAGTGGACAGATACTGGCCAGCCGCAGCGCCGGTGACAAATTCGAGCCGGCATCGCTGACCAAGCTGATGACAGCCTATCTGACCTTCCACGCGCTGAAACAGAAAACCCTGACACCTGACCAGGTAGTACCGGTTTCAACTCGCGCCTGGAAAGCTGAAGGATCGCGGATGTTCATCGAACCGAACAAACCGGTCACCGTCGATGAATTGCTGCGCGGTATGATCATCCAGTCCGGTAACGACGCCAGCATCGCCCTGGCGGAATCAATCGGCGGCAGCGAGGAAGCGTTCGCGGAAATGATGAACCGCGAAGCAAAACGGCTGGGATTGACGGGCACCAATTTTACCAATGCCACCGGCCTTACCAGCCCGCAACTGCATTCGACGGCTGAAGATCTCGCCAAGCTTGCGGCAGCGCTGATTCGTGATTACCCGGAACACTATCCGCTGTATTCGCAGAAACAGTATCGTTACAACAAGATCACCCAGTCCAACCGCAACCGCCTGCTGTGGCTCGATCCGGCAGTGGACGGGGTCAAGACCGGATTTACCGAAAACGCCGGCTATTGCCTGATCACCTCGGCCAAACGCGGCGAACGCCGCCTGCTCTCCGTGGTGCTCGGCACCGCCTCGGAATCCGCACGAGCTGCGGAAAGCCAGAAACTGCTGAACTGGGGTTATCAGGCCTATGACAGCACGCGCCTTTACGCACGCAGCCAGCCGGTCACGCAATTGCGGGTGTGGAAGGGCGCCGCCAATCTTCTTAAAGCAGGTTTTACCGGTGATGTGTACGTCGCGCTGCCCCGTGGCCAGGCCGACAAGCTCAAAGCCCGTGTGGAAAGCCTGCAGCCGCTGCTGGCACCGATCACCCCGGGCCAACGCGTTGCAACCCTCAAGCTTGAACTCGACGGCAAGCCATACCGTGAATTGCCGGTTGTTGCTCTGGAAGCGGTGCCGGTTGCCGGTATTTTCGGCCGCGCATGGGACACTTTACGTCTGCTGTTCAAATGACCGGCTTCGATCACACTTTGCGACTCATTACTTTTTTTCAGGTAAGCACCCAATGAGCGATATCGTTTACCTGAATGGCGACTTCATGCCGATTGAAGAAGCACACATCCCCGTGCTCGACCGCGGCTTCATCTTCGGTGACGGCGTCTACGAAGTCATACCCGTTTATTCAAAGCGGCCTTTCAGGCTTGCCGAGCATTTGCGCAGGCTGCAATACAGCCTCGACAAGGTGCGTATCGACAATCCGCACACCCTGGCGGAATGGACGCAACTTGCGAATGAAATCATCAAGCGCAACGCGGGAGAGGACCAGTCGGTATACCTGCAGGTCACCCGCGGCTTAGCCAAACGCGACCATGCATTCCCAAAAGGAGTGAAGCCGACGGTGTTCATGATGAGTTCACCGCTGGTCACCCCGCAGCCGGCGCTGATTGAATCCGGAGTCGCCTGCATTACCGCTCAGGACTACCGCTGGCTCAATTGCGACGTCAAATCGGTTTCCCTGCTTGGCAACTGCATGCTGCGGCAGCTGTCCGCCGACGTGGGAGCGGCCGAAACCATCCTGTTTCGCGATGGCAGGCTGACGGAAGCCTCCTCCAGCAACGTATTCGTGGTCCGTGACGGCAAGCTGCTCACCCCGCCCAAGGACCATCTTGTTTTGCCCGGAATCACCTATGACGTCGTACTGGAAATCGCATACGCGCGCGAATTCGAAGTCGAGGTGCGCGCCGTCACTGAAGCCGAGGTTCGTGGCGCCGACGAAATCTGGGTCACTTCCTCCACTAAAGAGGTGCTTGCCGTCACCACGCTCGACGGCAAACCTGTAGGCAACGGCAAACCCGGTACGCTGTTCCGGCGGATGCACGCGTTGTATCAACAGTTCAAAAAGAATCACATAAGAGTCGCAGCGTGATGCCGGAATTGCCGCAAAACGGCAAACTGTCACTGATCGAATATCCCTGCGACTTCCCGCTGAAAATTCTCGGTCATGCACAACCCGGCTTTGCGCAGGCCGTGCTCGTGGTAATCAAGCGCCACGTGCACGATTTTGAAGACGGTACGCTGGCTATGAAAACCAGCAGAAAAGGCAAATACCTCAGTCTGACCTGCGTGATCCGCGCAACTTCACGCGAACAACTTGACGCACTGTATCAGGATCTGTGCGACCACCCCATGGTGGTCATGGTGCTGTAGCACTTTCCAATCGTGCGATCTTCCGGTTATGCCACGAACCGAGCAGCAATTACGCCAACATTGCGCCAGTCAACGCCAGAAAAATGGCCCACTGCGTATCCCAGACGTCACCCTGTGTGCCCAGGAACTCTTCCGCGCTTCCCACCATCGCGACTACCGCCCACCATTCAATCAACCCGTAAAAGGCGATGGTCGCGAGACAAAATCCGGTCACCAGAAAAAACAGGATTTTCTGGCCTTCGATGCGGAAAACGCGCAGCAGCAATTCGCGGGTAACGATAGCGGGGACGAAGCCCAGTGCCAGATGCCCCAGCTGGTCATAGGAATTGCGCTCGAACTGCAACAGCTCCCGCATCCAGAATCTGGCTGGCACCCGCGCCTAGGTATAGGCGCCACCGTAAATCAGAATTAGGC
>JAYOED010000094.1:0-8080 GCA_038106575.1 Burkholderiales bacterium | reverse complement strand
TCCTCGCAGTAGGCCAGAGGGCGAATCACCACATTGAGCCCGTCGTCGGATACCAACTTGGGCGGCATTGCTTTGAGCTTGCCCCCGTAAAACATGTTCAGGAAAAAAGTTTCGAGTATGTCGTCGCGGTGATGCCCCAGCGCTATCTTGGTGGCGCCCAGTTCCTGGGCGACGCGATACAGCACACCCCGCCTCAGCCGTGAACACAGCGAACACATTGTCTTGCCTTCGGGAATCACCCGCTTGACGATGCTGTAAGTATCCTGCTCCTCGATGCGGAACGGCACACCCAGCCGGCTCAGATAGTCTGGCAGCACATGCTCGGGGAATCCTGGCTGCTTCTGGTCAAGGTTGACCGCAACAATATCGAATTCCACCGGCGCACGACTACGCAAATGCAGCAGAATATCGAGAAGCGCATAGCTATCCTTTCCCCCAGAGAGGCAGACCATAACCTTGTCACCTTCCTGAATCATGCCGAAATCGGCAATCGCCTGCCCGACCTGACGACGCAGGCGCTTGACGAGCTTGTTCGACTCGTAGACCACTTTAGGCTTTACGATCAAGGCAGACTTGTCGGGAATATCGTTCATGAGCATCAAGTGATGGCGATGCTGCGACCACCATCGACGGCAAGCACCTGGCCGGTCACGTATGGTGCGGCCAGCAGGAATTCTACGGCAGCAGCGATATCGCCGGGTTCGCCAGTACGCTTGAGCAGGGTCTGGTTGACAATGCGCTGGCGTTCGATGTCATTCTGCCATGAGGGATCGTCGGGCCACAGTATAGTGCCGGGTGACACGCCGTTGACACGCACCTGGGGGCCAAGCTCGCGGGCCAGTGATCGGGTTAGCGCCAGAAGCCCTCCTTTGGCTATGCTGTATACGACATGATTTTTCATCGGCAATTCGGCATGGATATCGATGATGTTGACGATGCTGCCCTGTGTCTTCCGAAGTTCGGCAGCTGCAGCCTGCGCGAGAAACAACGGTGCTTTAAGGTTGGTGCCGATCAGGTCCTCCCACGATTTTTCGTCTATGGTACCAACCGGGGTAGCAAAAAAGCTCGACGCGTTGTTGACCAGTCCGTCGAGCCTGCCGAAAGCAGCCACCGCGTCCTTAGCCAGTTGCGGCAGGGCGCCTGGCACAAGGAGATCAGCTCTGACCAGCACAGTGGATTGCGCGCGCGCTGCATTCAGTTCCTGCTGCAGTTTATGCGCATCCTCAGCCGCGTTGCGATAATGCACCACTACATTGGCACCTGCTGCATGAAGGCGCCGGCAAATGGCGGCGCCGACACGGCGCGCACCGCCGGTCACCATTACCGTTTTTTCTTTCAAAGCTGCATTCATTACTGACCGCCGCTGATCGCATAATCCATTGTTTATTTTATCGTAATATCCTCTGATGACCTTTTCAGCTCAACATTCCGGACTGTCCGCCCCGTCTGCGGATGCGCTTGTACTGAGTGCGGAATTGCAAGCGCTGATCCGCAGTGAAATTACCGCTGCAGGGGGCTGGATATCTTTCGCGAATTTTATGCAACTCGCGCTCTATGCTCCGGGACTCGGATACTACAGTGCAGGCAGCCGCAAACTCGGGCCTGCCGGTGACTTCATCACTGCGCCTGAACTCTCACCCCTATTCGGTCGTGCACTGGCCCGGCAACTGGCCGGGGTGCTAGGTAAGGATTCGCCGGACATTATTGAGCTCGGTGCAGGCAGCGGCGCACTGGCGGAAACCGTATTGATGGAGTTGTCCACGCTCGACTGCCTACCCCGCAAATACCTGATCCTGGAGCCCAGTGCTGATCTGCGCCAGCGCCAGCAAAGCCGCTTCGCGCGATCAATGCCGCAAATGATAAACCGTATCGACTGGCTAGATACGCTGCCAGAAACATTTTCCGGTGTCCTGTTGGGCAATGAAGTGCTGGACGCAATTCCAGTGCATCGCATCCGGAAAGAGGATGGGCTCATCAACGAACTTGGCGTTGGCATGCGCGGAGAAAACCTGCATTGGGTCACGCAATCTGTGACCGGTGAACTCGCGGCCAAGGCGGCCGGGCTTGCGCTTCCCGATGATTACGAGACCGAGCTGAATCCCACTTCCGAAGCATTGATCCGCGACCTCGGCAGCCGCTTGATTCGCGGCGTACTGTTGTTCATCGATTACGGTTTCCCTGCGCACGAGTATTACCACCCGCACCGCAACCGAGGTACGCTGATGTGTCACTACCGCCATCAGGCTCATGTCGACCCGTTCCTGTGGGTGGGCTTGCAGGACATCACAGCCCATGTCGATTTCAGCGCCATCGCCCGGGCAGGTGCTGATAGCGGCATGGAACTACTCGGTTATGTCAGCCAGGCACAGTTTCTGATCAACTGTGGCATCACCGAACTTCTAGCCGAGGTGCCGGCCACGGACGTTACGCGGTATGCGCCGTTCGCGGCACAGGCGCAGAAACTGCTGTCTCCCGCAGAAATGGGGGAGTTGTTTAAGGTCATCGCGCTGGGCAGGGAGATTCCTCAACCGCTATTGGGGTTCTGCAATGGCGACAAATCCAGAGCCCTCTACCCGGTTCCGCTATGATTGCAATCATGCGTTTGGCTCTTTTGTTTTTCCTGACTGTCGCATCACTGCCGGTCGGTGCTGCGGATGCGATCGATCCGGGCGTTGTCCAGGCCAGATACCTCTGGGCAAAAAGCCCGCATGGCCGCATGCTTGAGCGGATATTGCCGCCGTCGACTGACCCGGCGCAATTGCCGGAACCGCAAAGCGCAGGCGCTCGTCTCGCTGCACGCTACTGCGTGCAGTGTCATTACCTACCGAATCCACATATGCACACCGCGTCGCGCTGGCAACCCATCATAGAACGCATGGTCTGGCGCATGCGAGGCAATGGCAACATGGGCCCGCTGATGAAGGACATGATGGCAAACGTCAGGGCACCGAGCGACACGGAGGCTGCCGAGCTGTCGGCCTATCTGGAGAAACATGCGCAGACCGCGATCGACCCCGACCATCCGGCATTACGCACTACCGCGGGCCAGATCTACAGCATCGCCTGCTCGCAGTGCCATGCACTTCCGGATCCCCAACGCCATACCGCGATGGAATGGCCGCAGGTCGTGCGCCGGATGCAAAACCACATGGCCCGGTCGAACACTATCGTAGGCGTTCGTGCGTTGCGCACCAACCCGGAACTCGATACGACGGAAATCATCCGCCTGCTGCAACGCTACGCCCGCAACAGTACTGCCCGCTGAGCAGGGGCGCAGAAAATCAAATCTTCGGGATAGCCATCCCGCGTTGTACCGCCGGCCGTACGGACATGCGGTCAAACCAGCGCTTCACCGCGGGGAAATCTTTCAACTCCGTTTTGTGCCATTCGAAACGAGCCACCCAGGGATAAGTTGCCATGTCGGCAATGGTGTATTCGCCGGCCAGCCAGTCATTCTCCGCAAGATGCTTATCGAGCACTCCATACAGTCTCCGCACCTCACTGACATAACGATCGATCGCGTAGGGTACCGGTTCATTGGCAGCTCGGAGGAAATGATGTACCTGCCCGAAAATCGGCCCCACACCGCCCATCTGAAACATCAACCACTGCAGGGCATCGTAGCGCCCGCGTACCGCCTGAGGCAGAAACCTACCGGTCTTGCCCGCGAGATAAATCAGGATGGCGCCAGATTCCATCATCGAAATCGGTTTTCCGTCGGGACCGCCCGTATCGACGATTGCGGGAATCTTGCTGTTGGGGTTGATGGCTATAAATTCTGGCTTGAACTGATCACCCTTGCCGATATTGATAGCATGGGTCCGGTATTCCAGCCCGCACTCCTCAAGCATAATGGAAACCTTGCGCCCGTTGGGAGTCGTCCAGGTGTAAAAGTCGATCATTGGCTGTCCTTTTTGTCCGATGGCCGAGATTAAATCACGTGGCAGCACGCAGTCTGTCCAAACGGGCCTGTGCGATGGCCGCCTTGATGTCCGCAGGGGATTTTTGCGAGCGTGCAATTTCGCCCGCATCCACCGCCAGTGCGGCCTCGTGAGCGCGTAACAGGTGCTGCCGTGTCTTCTCGCCTTCGCTAATCCCTGCGAGTGCAGCTTGAAGCAAAGCCGCAAAGCGCTCCGGTCGCCGCCAGGCATCGACGGCATCGAATACAGCGAGCATTTCGCCGGCCTCCATTTTAGTTCCGTCCGCAAGAGCGTTGCCATGACGGGAGGTGAGCACCGCAAGATCGCGACAGGCTGCAGGTACGCGGAGTTTTGCGCACAAAGTCTCTATTGCCTCCGGCTCCAGCATCTTCAGTAGAGCCGAAAAGCGCATCTCCAGCGGTCCGCTGTGCCCCGCAGCAGCGTTCAGGGCTGCAAAGGCATCTTCCTGCCGCCCGGATTTGTAGAGCATCTCGACTTGCGGCATTACGCCCTTGAGAGCGCCGCAATCATGCAATACGCCGAGCATCACCGACGGTGTTTTTTCCATAAATCCCCTGGCCAGTTCCTGCCAGACGCGCTCGGCAATCAGCGCATCGGCTTCACCAGCCCGAACCATCCGCTTCATCAAGGCCATGGTTTCCGGCGCAATGCTGAACCCGAAGCGCGCGGCAAAGCGCGCCACACGGAGGATACGCACTGGATCCTCGGCGAAGGCCTCGCTGACGTGGCGCAGCACACCTGCGCCCAAGTCGTTCGCGCCGCAGTGGGGATCGATCAGATGGCCTTCGGCATCGCGCGCCATCGCGTTGATGGTCAGATCCCGGCGCTGCAGATCCTGTTCCAGCGTGACATCAGGTGCCGCATGAAACGTGAACCCATGATAACCCGGCGCCGTCTTGCGCTCGGTTCGAGCCAGGGCATATTCCTCATGTGTCTGCGGATGCAGAAACACCGGAAAATCCTTCCCGACAGGCTTGAAACCCAGCCTGATCATCTCTTCAGGCGTCGCGCCTACGACAACATGATCATGATCCTTGACGGGCAGACCCAGCATCTCGTCCCGCACGGCACCGCCGACGACATATGTTTTCATGATCGGGCAGCGGAAACCCGCTCAGGATTCCCGCAATTCAGCGACCGGCGGCATTGCGAAAACGCTGGTAGCGGGCACGAGGGGGGTGTGCCGCCAGCCACTCTGGGGCAACAGCCTCCAGCGCCTGCGGCCTGATCCCAAAGGGGAACGTGCAATCACAGACACTGTCGATCTGCATCGAACGCAGGTTGTCACGAGTCATCATTTTGACCGGTAACAATTCCAGAACTGCCGCTTGCAGAAAAGACAATGTCTGCCCCAGCCCGATGATTGGTCGCCGGCAACCGGCCACAGCGCCCGTATAGGCGACCAGTTCGCGCAGGGTGTACCGCTTGAGCCCGCAAAGATCATAGCTTCCGGCGCAGCTCGCACGATCTGCAAGAGCGCTTACAAAAGCTGCTGCCACATCACCGACGAAAACCGGCTGGAATCGCGCACGATGACCGGCAAGAGGCAAAACTGGAAACGCCCGCAACAATGCGGCGAAAAGGTTCAGGAAACGATCCTCGGGCCCGAAGATCACGGACGGCCGAAAAATCGTCCAGTCCAGCCCGGACTCCCGAACAATGCGCTCAGCCTCGCCTTTGCTGCGTAGATAGTCGCTGGGCGCGTCAGGAGCGGCCGCTAGCGCGCTCATATGCAGCAGGCGCCGTACGCCGGTCTCGCGACATGCCGCCACCACCTTTCCGGCAAGGTCGACGTGGGCTGCGCCAAAACCGCGCGTATCGCGGCCATCGTGCAATACCCCGACCAGATTGATCACCGCATCACAACCCCGCACTACTTCCTTCAAGGCGACGGAATCGTGAACATCGGCAACCGTTACATCAACCGTCGGCAGCAAAATGAGATGTTTGGCGCGCTCGCGATCCCGGGTCGGTACCCTCACGCGCAAACCCAGTCCGGCCAGTTGCTGGCACAGATGGCGGCCGACAAAACCAGAACCGCCGATGACACACAGCTCGGTGATATGCATCAGCTTATTTTACACTTCGTTCCATACCGCCCGTTTTCGACCGGGCAGGAATGTCAGGGCGTATCCCTTAGCGATTTTTCCAGTTCGGTAACGCGCGGTTCGATGACCCCTATACGTGCTTTCAATGATTGCGCCTGGCGACTGAAGTTATGTGCGTAATAACTCGAATTGGCCATGACTTGCTGCACATAGTGACGGGTTTCATTGAAGGGTATGGTTTCAGCATAAATGGCAGCTTCCATGCCCTGCTCGGAACGCCATCGGCGCGCCCGGCCCGGCCCAGCGTTATAGGCGGCGGAGGCCAACACCGGGCTGCCATCCAGTGTGTCCAGTACATGACGCAGATAATAGGTCCCCAGGCTGAGATTGGTTTCAACCTCAGTGACTTTGGACCAATGCCAGTTCCGCAAACCAATTTTTCCGGCGACCCAGCGCGCTGTGGCTGGCATCAACTGCATCAGTCCGCTGGCACCGGCCCTGGATTTCGCCTGCGCGATAAAACGGCTTTCCTGGCGTATCAGTCCATTGACCCAGGCTTCATCCAGACCAAGCTGGCTTGCCGCCGATTTCAGCTGATCTCGATATGGCGCAAGGTAGCGCAATCCGAAATCATGTTCGAACAGGGTCTTATCCGCCGTGTTGATGGCACGGTCCCAGACAGCATGGCGGCGCGCCACTTCAGCAGCTGCCAGCAACTGCCGGTCATTGAATCCACGGATCGCCCAAAGCCATTCACGCACGCCCTCCAGTCTTGCATTTAGGCGAAACAATTCAAGCGCACGACGAATGCCGGGCCTCTCGGCAATGGCATTGATTTCATCATCTCCGGGCCGCCAGGCAACCTCGGGCGCACTCACTGCGCCACCGAGATCTTCAAGCGCCAGCTGTTCATAAAATCCGTAGCCCGCCGATAGTGGTTTCAGCAAGCTGACCGCCTCGGCCTCGCGGCCGGTCATTTTCAGCGCACGCGCCTTCCAATATCTCCATTCCGTGCGCTCGGCTTCCTTGACGGTCATCTCGTCGATCGCATCCAGCACATCGGTCCAGCTTTGCGCCCGCAGCGCCGCACGTGCCTTCCAGGCCAGTTGCAAATCGCTCATGCCTTCCGCACGTGAAAACCAGTCCAGCGCATTCGGATCATGGCGCAACGCCCCAAAATAACCGAGCATGCCCCAGACGTAGGATTGCTCGTCTTCGGTAAAGCTGGGCGCTATTTTCGTCCAATGAGCAGATGCCTGCTGAGGCGAAGAACGGGCAAGCCGGTATACCGCAAACATCGTCGCCTCGCGCACGCCGCGCGACTTAAGGTTGCCCCGGAACCGGCTAAGATAAGCCGCGGGGTTCCCGTAAATGCCCGACAGCGCACGTGCGTCAGGCGCCTGACCCTTGGGCAGATAGGCAGCAACTCGGTTGGCCAGCGTTACCTGTCCGACTTCAAGTGCAAGACGCACCCTCGTCCAGACATCATCCACCGACAGCAGCTGTGACTGCACCAGCGCGGCAAACAGGGGATCGCAACTGTCCGGCAGGTTGCGGGGGACAAACCACAGCGGACGCGCTTCGCGCAGTGCCAGCGTATCCGTGCGCACCCTCGACTGCAGTGTGTAGCAGGTCAGCTCGAGATCATCGTTGACCAGCGCAGGGAGCTCAGTATTGAACAACTCCCACTGCGCGTTCTTGCCCAGTTGTTTCAGCCAGTCACGGCGCAAATAATCTGACAGCGGGGTATCCCGGTTGTCGCGCATAAAGGCACGGACTTCCTCCGGTTCGCGTCCGACCAAGCGGATCGAAAGACGCCAGTATTGCAAGTAAGGATCAAGCAGGTGGCCGCTGAAACGCGGTGCAATTTGCTCAAGCTTTTTGCTATCTCCAGCGCGCGCCGCATCACGCGCAGCAAGAAAGGCCCCATCCAGTCCTGCGCTATGCGCAACGCCCACCGCGACTACAAGCCCAGTCATCACCTGCAAGGCAACCCTAGCAGCCACCCCTTTGCGCATGAAGTAAATCAGTCTCCTTGCAATGATAATCTTTGTCGTTTCCGAAATTTTCTTTCGTTAATTATATTATTTT
>JAYOED010000093.1:0-8104 GCA_038106575.1 Burkholderiales bacterium | reverse complement strand
TGTACTGCAGCTTGCATATAGTCTCCCTGAAGAACTTTTATCAGTTTCTTTCAATATAGCAAAGCAGCATACGGAACTCTACGTGAAGACCGCACGCCCCACAGGCAATGCTAGCATGCGGGTTTTTGACTGAACGGAACCCGGACAATGGATGAGCAAGCGGCACGCGCTGCCTTCGATTACGCACTGAAACACTACGATCAGGACTTCGGCAAGTTCTTTCTCGCCAAATTGTTCGGCCTTGAACTGGAATACCTGCCCGGTGAGTGCCGCGTGAGCTTCGAATTGAAGGATTTCATGCACAATCCTCAAGGTGGATTGCACGGCGGAGTGATCGCCTTCGTGCTCGACATTTCAATGGGGCATCTGCTCCATCGCACCAGCGGCGCCGGTGCCACGCTGGAAATAAAAGTACAGTACCTTTCCGTCGCCAAATCCGGCCGCCTCACCGCCACCGCGCACTTCGTGCGCCATGGCCGCAGTATCTCATTCCTGCGTTCTGAACTCACTGACGAGGAAGGCGAAATGATCGCCTACGCCACCTCCACCTGGAAATCGCTGAAACCAACAAGATGACAGTGCGTAAGGTGCTGGTGCTCGACTCCAACGTCTGGCTAGACTGGCTGGTATTCGACGATCCATCCGTACAATTCCTGAAAGCAGCCCTGGCCGAAGACAGCATCGAAATCATCATCGACGAGCCCTGCCTGCAGGAACTGGCGCACGTGTTGACTTACCCTCTAGGTCGCTGGACACTTGATCCAGAACGACAAAAACAATGCCTTGAGTTTTGTCGCCGCATTGCCCGTACGGTCGCGTTGAAAACTGCCCGCAGTCTGCCGTTGTGCGAAGACTCTGATGATCAAAAATTTATTGAACTCGCTGCGGCCTCCGGTGCACATGCCCTTCTCACCAAGGATGGTGAACTTCTGGCACTCTCACGCCAATCCGGACTTGGTTTCAGCATCATGACGCCAGACTGTTTTAGCGAACAGGGTGCGGCGTAGAATAATGACTCCGGAATCCACGCCGGTCAGGAGAAAAGAAAATGAAAGCGGTTGCACTGGGCCCTGGTTTTGCAGCAGAGGTAATAGGGGTTGGCATGGCCGATGTTGTCGCCAGCGACGAAGTCTATTCCTCAGTGCGGTCGGCTTTCGAGGAACACTCGGTGCTGGTGTTTCGTCGGCAACAGATAACCGATGAACTGCAGGTGGCATTTTCGCGGCGCTTCGGCCCGCTGGAGACCGCCAAAGCGGCCTCACGAGGCGAAGGCACACCCTTCAGCATCCTTACCAATGTCGAGCCTGACGGCTCGCTGGTACCACCCGGACACAAGGAAGAACTGCGGGCACGTGCTAACCAGCTGTGGCATACCGACAGTTGCTTCAAAGCGCCTCCGGCACTGGCATCAGTGCTGTCAGCGCGTACTATCGCCAAAACCGGCGGCGAAACCGAGTTCGTTTCCATGCGTCGCACCTGGAGCGACCTGTCTGCAGCCATGCGAGGTCAACTTGAAAACGCATGTGCCCGACATGATTACGCTCATTCGCGCGGCAAGATTGATCCTCAGCTCGCCTCCCAACGCGAACGCTCCACAATGCCTCCAGTATCCTGGCGCATGCGCTGGCGCAATCCTGCCAACGGCCGCGATGCACTGTACATTGCTTCGCACACCTGCGGTATCGAAGGTATGCCACGAGAGGACGCGCTGCGTCTGATCGATGAACTAACCAAACTTGCCACTCGCCCCGAGTGCATCTACCGGCACCACTGGCAACCCGGTGATGTGGTGATGTGGGACAACCGGGCCACCATGCATCGAGGCCGTCCCTGGCCTGAAGACCAGCCCCGCTACATGATCCGCACCACGATCACGGCGACCGATGCAGATGGACTTACCGGCATGTGGCCGAATAAAACAACGTAAACTTTCTGCCTTAGCCGGCACTCACAAAAAACGCCGCTAAATGCGGCGTTTTTTTTTGCTGAGAGCCAGCTCGTTCAGTTGGCACGAATGCCCGCATCACGGATGACTTTGCCCCATTTGGCATATTCCGACTGGATGAATTTGCTGAACTGAGCCGGATTGGACGGCGCCGCTTCAGTGCCGGCTCGGCGGAACGCGCTCACGATATTCTTATCTTTCAGCAATTCGGTGGTTTCCCTGTGCAATTTGTCGATGATGGCTTTCGGCGTACCTTTCGGAACCGTCAGTCCCAGCCAGAACGTGGCGTCATATCCCGGCACCCCAGCCTCAGCAATGCTCGGCACATCAGGCAGCTGCGGTGAGCGCTTTGCAGTCGTTACACCCAGTGCACGGAGACGACCTGACTTGTGATGCGGCAATGCGATCGCAATACCCGGGAAACCGATTTTCACTTGGCCGCCGAGCATGTCAGAGGTGGCCGCACCGCTGCCCTTATACGAAATGTGCACTGTTTTGACATTGGCCATGGTCATGAACAGCGCTCCCGAGAGATGCTGGAAACCACCTGTACCCGAAGACGCCCAGTCCAGTTTACCAGGCTGGCTCTTCGCCATTGAAATCACGTCCTTGACCGATTTGGCACCCAGAGAAGGATGCACAACCAATACGTTGGGCGCTGCACCGAACTGCGTAACCGGCACAAAATCCTTTAACGGGTTGTAGGAAAGCTTTTTGTAGATGTGCGGGCTGAGCACGAAAGGAGTCGCTGTCATCAGCACCGTGTAACCGTCAGGCTCGGCTTTCGCGGCCACAGCAGTCCCCAGCGCACCACCCTGACCGGGCCGGTTGTCAACGACAATCTGCTGCCCCAGAAGGTCGCTCAGCTTACTGGAAGCGATGCGGGCTGGGGTATCGGTAGCGCCACCTGCGGCAAACGGGATGATCATGCGGATGGGTCGCGCGGGATAGGAATCTGCCGCTGCGGCGACGGAAGAAAACGCGGCCACGCAAGCAGCCAGTCCGCCCTGGATTATCAGTTTCATCGGGCTCTCCTCTTGATTACATTATTAAAACAATCGGTGCATGGTAACAATTCCAAGGGCATAAGCCAAAAATTCGGGATATCCCGTATTTTCGCAATGCGGCACGATGATCAGTTGATTTCCGCACCACTGGCTTTAACCACCTTTGCCCATTTTGCTGCTTCATTTTTCATGAAAGCAAAAAATTGCTCAGGATTGCCATTCCAGGTCGGCTCCTGACCAACTTTCTGTAGCGCAGATTTCATTTCCGGTGCTTGCAGAACTTGCAGCAGGTTGGCATGCAATTTCATTTGGATTGGCCGAGGCAATCCTTTCGGTGCCGCAACGCCAAACCAGGCCAGCATTTCATAATTTTTCACCCCTGCTTCGGCGATCGTAGGCACATCCGGCAATTCCGCCGAACGGCGTGAGCCGGTTACACCTAGCGGGCGCAATTTACCCGCCCTGATATGCGGAAGCATGCCGGCAATGCCCGGGAAAGCCAGCATGACCTGTCCGCCCAGCAGGTCGGCGGTTACCGGGCCGCTGCCGCGATAGGGAATATGCGTGATGTTGATGCCGGCCATACTGGCAAACAACGCCCCTGTTAGATGCTGCGTGCTGCCGTTGCCCGAAGAGGCAAAGTCAATCTGGCCAGGACGGGATTTGGCAAGCGCAATCAGATCCTTGACTGACTTCACCGGCAGCGACGGATGAACGACCAGCACATTCGGCGCATTGGTGATCTGTGTTACCGGTGTGAAACTGTTTAGCGAATCGTAGGAAAGCTTTTTATGCAGGGAAGCACTGACAAAGTGCGTGTTACTGATCATGAAGATGGTATAGCCGTCAGGCTGCGATTTCGCCACGATATCAGCGCCGATGGTCGAACCGGCACCTGGACGATTTTCAACGATGACTTGTTGCCCAAGAACCGAGGACAACTTCTGCATGATGATGCGCCCCGGTACATCGGCAGCGCCGCCGGCGGAAAATGGGATCACCATGCGCACTGTTTTCGAAGGATAAGTTTGCGCCACCGCAGATTCCGCAAGGATCATCGTCGCTGCCACCGCTAACGCCAGTATGTTTTTAGAGGCCTTTGATTTCAAGATAATTGCTCCGATTTTATGATTTAGTTTCATTAAAGCATGAAATCATATCATCGAGCATCCTGAAACCGGGTAGAGAACCGATGCGTTTCGCCACTCCGGAAGTTACGGCGAAATTCATCGAAACTTTCGCGGCAACAGTGCGGAGGCGAAAAAGAAGAGCCTCGCTTGTGCGGGGCTTTGTTGCGGCCAATTTAAGACTTGACGCTGCTGAAGAATCGCGTCATTTAATGAGTTGCATTACACCAATACGGAGATCACGACGGCTGCAGATTGCGACTGAAGTCGTGACAGGCGGTATCCGGACGATCGCCCGGAATTCCTAACACCGCGCACTATGTGCTGGACATACAATACTGTATGAATTTGATTAAAGTTTTACATCCATGAAAAACCCGGGTCAACAGTTGCAGCAATCATTTTTTTGATCATTCTGCGGCATCACTGACAAGGCCAAAAAAACTTGCTGGAGATATCTCGTAAGACACCTGACCGACTTATTGTAAGCCACCGTCACCTAAATGATTTTCAGGCTGCCGTCTCGTTCTTCTGAATCTTCTCAAAGGTCATACCGCCCTTTTTGGCATCGACCCCGACCACGTCCTTGGGCCCGAAGCGTCCTTCCAAGATCAGTTTTGCAAGAGGATTCTCGATCTGCGCCTGGATTGCGCGTTTCAATGGACGTGCCCCATAGACCGGATCAAATCCGGCAGCAGCTATTTCTTTCATGGCAGTGTCACTGACTTCAAGCTTCATCTCCATCTGCGCAATACGTTTTTCCAAGTAGCCCAACTGGATGCACGCGATTGACTTGATGTGCTTCTCGTCAAGGGCATGGAAAACGATGATCTCATCAATTCGATTCACAAACTCCGGTCGCAGCTGCGCCTTAACCTCACCAAGCACTGCGAGTTTGATCACCTGGTAGTCATCGCCCTGCATGCTCTGGATCATCTGGGAACCCAGATTGGAAGTCATGACAATGACCGTATTTTTAAAATCAACCGTACGGCCTTGTCCATCGGTCATCCGGCCGTCGTCCAGCACTTGCAGCAGCACGTTGAACACATCCGGATGCGCCTTCTCGACCTCGTCAAGCAAAATCACCGAATAGGGTTTACGGCGCACCGCTTCGGTCAGATATCCGCCTTCGTCATAGCCGATATATCCCGGAGGCGCGCCAATCAGACGCGCCACGGAATGCTTTTCCATGAATTCGGACATATCGATGCGGATCAGATGATCCTCGGAATCGAACATGAATTCCGCAAGCGCCTTACACAGTTCAGTCTTACCTACTCCGGTGGGACCGAGGAACAGGAAGGAGCCATAGGGACGCTTCGGATCGCCGAGACCGGCACGAGATCGCCGAATTGCATCAGATACCAGCCTTACGGCCTCGTCTTGCCCCACCACGCGGGCATGCAGGCGCTCTTCCATTTTCAGCAGCTTTTCGCGTTCTCCCTGCATCATTTTCGAAACTGGAATTCCGGTCGCCCGCGACACCACTTCCGCGATTTCTTCAGTACCGACATGAGTGCGCAGCAATTTGTGCTTAGCCGTAGCGGCACCGGCCGTTTCGGCCTGCTTCAGCTGGGCCTCCAGTTGAGGCAATTTCCCGTATTGAAGTTCGGCAACCTTGTCCAGCTTGCCCGCACGCTGCAACTTGACGATTTCGGCGCGCACACGCTCTATTTCCTCCTTGACATGCGCACTGCCCTGAACCTGCGCCTTCTCTGATCTCCAGATTTCATCCAGATCCGCGTATTCTCGTTCAAGCGTGCCAATTTCCTTTTCGAGCAGCTCAAGCCGTTTTTTCGAAGCTTCGTCCTTTTCCTTTTTGACTGCCTCACGCTCGATTTTCAATTGAATCAGCCGGCGATCGAGCTTGTCCATCGACTCCGGCTTAGAATCAATCTCCATCTTGATGCGCGACGCTGCCTCGTCAATCAAGTCGATCGCTTTGTCCGGCAGAAAACGATCTGTGATGTAACGGTGTGAAAGTTCAGCCGCAGCCACGATGGCCGGATCGGTAATCTCCACGCCATGATGAAGCTCGTACTTTTCCTGCAACCCGCGCAAAATCGCAATGGTGGCCTCCACCGAGGGCTCATCGACCAGCACTTTCTGAAAACGACGCTCGAGTGCGGCATCCTTTTCAATGTATTTGCGGTATTCATCAAGCGTAGTGGCCCCAACGCAATGCAGCTCGCCACGCGCTAGAGCGGGTTTGAGCATGTTGCCAGCATCAATGGCGCCTTCGGCCTTACCAGCGCCAACCATCGTATGTAATTCATCAATGAAGACGATGGTCTGACCGGCATCCTGTGCAATTTCCTTGAGCACTGATTTCAGCCTCTCCTCAAATTCGCCGCGATACTTGGCGCCGGCCAGCAATGCAGCCATATCCAGTGAGAGTACGCGCTTGTTCTTCAGCGTTTCAGGGACTTCGCCGTTGATGATTCGCTGTGCCAGCCCCTCGACGATCGCCGTCTTGCCGACGCCAGGTTCGCCGATCAGCACCGGATTGTGCTTGGTGCGGCGTTGCAGTATCTGCACAACCCGCCTGATCTCGTCGTCGCGCCCGATAACCGGATCAAGTTTTGCCGAACGCGCGCGTTCAGTAAGATCGAGTGTGTATTTCTTCAGCGCCTCTCGATTGCCTTCGGTCTCGGGGCTGCTAACGGTTTCCGCACCGCGCAAGTCATCAATGGCCTTGGTAATGTGGGCCTTGTCACCGCCTGCCTGTTTAAGCAGTCGACCCGTATCACCCTTGTCCTGGGCCAGCGCAACCAGGAAAAGTTCGGAAGCAATGTACTGGTCGCCACGCTTTTGTGCTTCCTTGTCGGTCAGATTGAGCAGATTGCCAAGTTCTCGGGAAATGCTTACCTCGCCACCCGTGCCTTCGACCTTGGGCAGACGCTCGATTAAATTTTTCAGCGCTCCGCGCAAAGACTGGACGTTGACGCCGGCACGCTGCAACAGTGATGCGGTCGTGCCGTCATGCTGGTTAAGCAGTGCATGCAGCAGGTGCTGCGCTTCGATGTAGGCATGATCACCGACGACGGCTGCGCTCTGCGCATCCGCGAAAGCCTGCTGAAACCGGGTAGTGAATCTGTCGAAACGCATGGGTGCCTCATTGCCGCCAGTTAACGAACGATAACCAGCAGATGGGGCATCACGCAGGAAATTTCAATGCGCGAGCACCTTAGAACTATATCAATAAAAACATATACTTAAAAACAAGCCTCTACACTCACCTGGAGCGAAAAGCTACTTTGCCGCCCCTGCGGCATGCTCCACATAACGCGCAACCGCCTGGATCTGCTCCTCCGTGAGTTTGCCGGTGTAAGACGGCATGGCACCCAATCCCTTGCGTACTGCCTCCATGACTGTCGCTGCTTCGGGCTTAATTTCCTCAAGCTTTGCTCCGATTTGGCCATTAGTACCTGCGTCCTGCAGCGTATGGCACAGACCGCATGGCGGTGCCGCAAGCTTGGTGAATACATCCCGCCCCAGAGCCATCTGGGCAATGTTGTCTGCCGCATGGGCAATTCCTGTTATCCCGATCACGGCAGTCAACGCCACCACCGACAACAAGAGACCACCGCGAAACTCGATTCGATCGCGCATTGAATTTACCCGCTCAGAAATAAAAACCGCGGTGCGGCCATGCAGCCGAACCGCGGCATTAACGATGCGGCATCAGGCAACGTTTAGCCTGATTCCGTGATCTTTCCATCCGTTGTGACCATACCCGCGATGGTTTTCCATGCGATCGACGGGCTGGGTGTTGCCCTTGGCATCGGTCGCACGGCTGACCAGCGTGTAACGACCCGACTCGAGCCTAACAGGGAGGACAAATTGGCGCCAGCCAAAGGGACCAAGATCGGGGCCAATGAATTTTGCGTCTTTCCAGCTGCGGCCGCCGTCAACCGACACCTCAACGCGGGTGACGCGGTTTACGCCGGCAAACGCCACCCCGTTAAGCTGGACCATGCCAGCACTGACGCTGCCGCCATCTTCACCGGGATGATTAATCC
>JAYOED010000014.1:0-46634 GCA_038106575.1 Burkholderiales bacterium | reverse complement strand
CGGGCGTGTAATAAAGTCCGGCATATTGTCGAAACAGCATTCGCACCAGCAGATTGAGCAGGCGCAGCGATAGCGACGGCAACCGCAGCAAGGCGGTCTCGAGCTGAACACGTGCAGCGGCAATGTGACGCGCCTCGTCGATGCAATGGACCGTGCATACCTCGCGAACTGCCGGATTAACTCCCTCACTGCCCTTGATATAGCGGTTGAACTTGTCCGCCACATCTTCTGAAATCACCGTGGCCGCCCAGAACAGTGCGCCGCTAGCCGGGGCCTTGCGCGCAAGCCAGTCGAGAAAGCGCGGCGCCTGCCAGCTGTCGGAAGGAATTTCTAGCCCGCTGCCCTTGATCGCCCTTAGAAACATCAGGCTGTGTCCGGCCTCTTCGCGAATTTCGTGCAGAAAATATTCGTAGGCTGCGGAAGGCAATTGCGGCGCAAGACGCTCCGACATGCGTTGCATGAACACCCTTTCCAGCCACAATCCGGCATTCATGACGTGAATGAATTCGTACTGGGAAAGACGCTGTCGCACTTCCTGCGCCAGCACATCGTATTCTGACAGTCCGTACAGCGAGAGTGCCTGTTCAGGTAGCCAGAAGCTGCCGATCTCCAGACGCGCCCAATCGATGGTCATCGCCGGATCGCGGTAACGCCGGCTGTTCTGTGAAAGCTGCTCAAGCAGAGCCTGATCGGCATTGTGCATGAGCGTATTATAAGACCCACGTCGCTTTTCCGCAGTTTCTAAACCCCCCGGGAACTTTTCGCTAAGTTACCGTGCATATCGGCATCCGCACTGCGCATTAACGATCTTGGCAAGTCCTTTGGCGCTACTGCCCCTTGATTCGACTTCACGCTTGAAATTAAAGCAGGGGATTTCCTGGGAGTAGTCGGCGAAAACGGCGCCAGGAAAACCTCTCTGATCAAATGTGTACTTGATTTTTGCGATATCGATAAGGGAAAGGTGGAAATATTCGGAACACCCCACCGGAAAACCGCGGTCCGCAGCCGGCGCGCATTTTTTCCCGAGCGGTTTACCCCGCCCCGCTATCTGGCAGGGCGTGACTTCCCACGTTATGTCGCCGAATTGCACCGGCAGCCCTTTGATGAATCCCGTGTTCGCTCCATGCTCGATACACTGGAACTGAGGATCGAAGCACTGGACAAACCGTGGTGAGCATTATCGAAAAGCATGCCCCAGAAACTCGGACTGGCAGGCTGCCTGCTGTTCGGGAAAGATCTATACATTCCGGATCAACCGACCAGCGGCCTAGTCCCCAAGGCAAGGGCACTGCTCAAGCGCGAATTGAAATCCCCACCAGCGCCCGGGTGCGTAATGTGATCGCCACCCAGGATGGCATCAAGGCTGCCTACTTCGGCTTCCTCGACCGTTATCGCGCGCTCCCCGTGTACTATTGTTCGGAGGTGGCCAACGTGCCGGGTTGCGGTAGCCGCATCAATAGCAACAATAACCCAGATCCGGACGATCGCTGCTGGCGGCACTTTGGACGAAAAGAACAATTTCTGGGAGCACCTCTCGAAAGCGGGCTTCATTACCGGCAGCTGTGTATACGCCGCAGATGCCGCCACCACCGGCAGCACTGCAACCAACCCTTATGGCGCAATCATCCAGCTGATATTCGACAAAGTCTATAAGGACGCCTCTCCCACTAATGGCCACAACCTGAAGACCGGCAACAAAATCCCTTCGGACATCATGGCTGAAGTGGATCACAAGATCGACAGCGGTCTTGGTACCGGCGGTCAAATGCGCTTTTCGACATTCGGCAGCACCAGCAACGCCTCCAACGTATGCTACGCAGCCAGCGGCGAGTGGCGAGTGGCAATCAGCCACCACGAATTCGAATCGCGGCGGGGCACTGCCGTTCTGATACTTCACCTGCCTCTCAAACAAGCCCGCTTAAGCGGGCTTGTTTGTTAACGTCACCCGGCGACGTACCGTCAGCCCTGAAGCAATTTGATTTCCGAAGCGGTCACCGATGCCTCGGATCCCAGCAAAACCACCACGTCGCCCTCCTCGATTCTCATGTGCGGCGCTGGAGCAACCGTCCTGATATTCCGCCGACGTATGGCGGTGACTTCGACTCCGGTTTTCTCAAGCCCTAGTTCATTCAGCTGCCGGCCAATCGCCTTTGATCCGGCAGTGACCAGCACCGAATGCAATCGCGGCTGCAGGGCCTGATCAATGCCCTCGAACTCGTCGGTAATGCCGCGGAAAAACCCGCGAAATAACTCATATCGGTGTTCACGGGTTTCCCTGATACGCCGCAATACACGGTTCAGCGGCACCCCCACCAGCATCAAGGTGCTGGAAGCCAGCATCAAACTCGCTTCCATCAAATCGGCCACGACCTCGGTTGCTCCGGCGTTACGCAGTTTTTCGATGTCACTGTCATCCGTCGTGCGCACGACCACCGGTAAACCGGGGCGCGCCTGCTGCACGTGTGTAAGAATCCTCAGTGCCGATTCCGTGTCGACGTAAGTGATTATTACCACGCGCGCACGCTGCAGTCCGGCGGCAAGCAACACTTCCCGGCGCGCGGCATCGCCAAATACGACCCGCTCACCCGCCGCCACCGCCTCTCGGATACGCTGGGGGTCATTATCCAGCGCGATAAACGAAATATTTTCGCGATCCAAGAACCGGGCGACGTTCTGGCCGCTGCGGCCATATCCACAGATTAGGACATGGGCATCAGCGGCCATCGACTGCACCGCGATGTTGTGCAACTGCATGGCCCGGCTCATCCACTCCGACGCGCTCCAGCGCCGGACGATGGCTTCACTACGTTCGATCACGAACGGCGCGATCAGCATCGACAGTACCATTGCCGCCAGTACCGGCTGCATGATGTGGTGCGCAATCAGGTCGCTTTCGGAGGCATGGGCAAGAATCACGAAACCAAACTCACCGCACGCCCCCAGTGCGAGTCCAGTACGCATTGCCACTCCGCCCGGCGCTCCGCAAATCCTGCTCAGCCCAAAAATCAGCAGTGTCTTCACTATTACCAGGGTGACCAGAAAAACACTGACCCAGGCGTTTTCAGCCACCACACGCACATCCAGCAACATGCCTATACTGACAAAAAAAAGTCCTAACAACACGTCACGAAACGGTTTGATGTCCTCTTCAACCTGAAAACGGTACTCCGTTTCCGAAATCAGCACACCGGCGACAAATGCACCAAGGGCAAGCGACAGTCCGGCGATATCCGTCAGATAAGCCACACCCAGAGTCACCAGCAGCACATTGAGCACAAACAACTCCGGGGATTTCTGGCTGGCAACAACATGAAACCACGCGCGCATCACGCGCTGCCCAGCGTACAGCAGTACTCCGAGAACAAGTGCTGCCTTGGCAAGCGCGAAACCCATGTTGGTCATCAGGTTCTCCGGTGGCACCCCCAGCGCCGGAATCAGGATCAGCAGCGGCACTACCGCAAGATCCTGAAACAGCAGGATGCCGATGATCTGCTGCCCGTGTGTGGAATTCAGCTCGAAACGCTCGGCCAGCAACTTGGCTAGAATTGCTGTTGATGACATGGCCAGCGCACCACCAAGCACGATACCCGTCTGCCAGGGAACACCGAGTATCATCGCCACTACCAGCACTAGCATCAACATAACAAGTACCTGGGCAGCCCCCAGTCCAAACACGATACGCCGCATGGCACGTAGTCGTGAAAGACTGAATTCGAGACCGATACTAAACATAAGAAACACCACCCCGATTTCCGCGAGATCGCGTACTTTGTCCGTGGTGGTAATCCAGGCCATTGCGTGCGGGCCGATCAGCACCCCGACGATCAGATAACCCAGCAGCAGCGGCAGCTTCAGCAGACGAAAAACCACCACCACCATGACGGCGGCGGCAAGCAGAACCAGGACGGGTTGCAGGGTGGAATGCATGAACGGGTGTACGGGGAATTCATCCCAATATTGCCGTTTCTTCAATGAATTGCAAGCGGATCCGCGTCCGCCTTGGCGGTCTCGTTTGCTATAATTTAAGGAATGAGCAATAAGTCAAAAGGCGCTACTGTCCGGCCTCCGATTGAAGCCGCCAGGCAGGTTCTTGCCATCGAGGCCAAGGCGGTCAACGACCTAATCGGCTACCTCGATACGCAGTTTGAACAAGCGATTGATCTCATCCTCCAGTGCCGGGGCCGCGTGGTAGTCAGCGGCATCGGTAAATCCGGGCATGTGGCGCGCAAAATTGCATCCACACTGGCCAGCACCGGCACTCCGGCATTCTTTATGCATCCCGCTGAAGCCAGCCACGGCGACTTGGGCATGGTCGCCCGAGATGATGTGTTCCTTGCGCTATCAAACTCCGGAGAAACGATAGAGCTGCTGACTATTATTCCTGTCTTGAAGCGGCAAGGCGCCAAGCTGATCGCGATGACCGGACACCCGGACTCGACTCTCGGAAAAGAAGCCGATGCCCATTTGTTCGCCGGTGCGGCGCAGGAAGCCTGTCCGCTCAACCTCGCTCCAACTGCAAGCACCACGGCAGCGCTGGCACTCGGCGACGCTATTGCCGTTGCGTTGATGCGCGTGCGCGGATTTACACAGGACGAATTTGCGCGTTCGCACCCTGGCGGAGCACTGGGCCGCAGACTGTTGACATTGGTCCGGGACGTCATGCGTTTGGGGACCGATGCACCACGAGTCTCCAGCAGTGCCTCTTTGAGCGATGCCCTGCTGGAAATGTCCCGCGGCCGCATGGGCATGACGGCCGTAGTTGACGAAGGCCAGATAGTCAAAGGGATATTCACCGACGGCGATCTGCGACGGGCGATAGAGAAAGGCTCGGACCTGCGTAAGACCGCGATTGCGGACATCATGTCGGCCAACCCCCGAACCATCGGCCCCGACCGTCTGGCCGCCGAGGCCGTCGAGATCATGGAGCGTGGCAAAGTCACCCAATTACTGGTTGTCGACGACAATCACCGGTTGCTTGGCGCGCTGAACATACACGACTTGTTCCGCGGCAAAGTGGTCTAGCGGACATGTACCCGATCCGCTGTTCTTCGCTGCCGGCCAACTGATCATGTTTTCCACGGCAGCTCGTGTCGGTTTAGCGGCTTTTGACGTTGACGGGGTGCTGACTGACGGCCGGATCTATTATTCCGGTGACGGTGATGCCATGAAAGCATTTGATGTGCGTGACGGCATGGGTATCAGGATGCTGCAGGATGCGGGCATCAAGGTTGCGATCATCACCAGCCGCAAGGCAGACAGTGTGCGCCTGCGCGCCGAAGATCTTGGCATCAGTTACCTGATGCAGGGCGAATCGGACAAGCTTGCCGCGCTCAAGTCCCTGCTGAAACAAACCGGAATTGCGGCCAGTGCGACGGCCTTTCTTGGCGACGACCTCGTCGATCTGCCCGCCATGCAGCACTGCAGTTTCCCCGCCACGGTCTCCGGTGCGCCGGCAACGCTAAAACGCCATGCCGCTTACGTCACCCGCGCAACCGGTGGCCGCGGTGCCGTCAGGGAATTGTGTGAAATGATTCTGCACTGCCATATGGCACTTTCATGGCAATCAGGAAGCGGATGGAAACGTAAAGCATCCTGACGCCATGACTAAGTTTGTACAATTTTTCCCGCTGCTGCTGCTTGCGGTCCTCGCCAGCCTGACGTTCTGGCTTGACCGGGCCGTACGGCAAGACTCGAAGGTTAACACGGTGAAGAGCCACGACCCCGATTACATTATCGAAAACGTTGTGGCGCGCCGCATGGCTGCGGATGGCGAAATCAAACACACCCTATACGCCGGTCGCATAACCCATTTTCCTGATGACGACATGACATTGCTCGAATCTCCGCGTTTTGTCAGCAATTCATCTTCGCGCGGACTAACAACCATCACTTCGCGCACGGCTCGGGTTTCTAGCGACGGAGAAGATCTCTATTTCGAGACCGACGTGCGGGCGTCGCGCGCAGCCTATGCAAATCGGAGCGAGCTGGTGCTTACGACCAGTTATCTTCACGTCATCCCTGACGAGAATCTGGCACGCACCGACAAACCCGTCACCATCGTTGACGCCCTTACGGTTGCCCATGCCATCGGCTTGGAAATGAACAGTGAAACGCGTATCGTCAAGTTTTTTTCTGGCTTCAAAGGCACTTACCATGATCCCCAACGTGCGGCAGCCCGCAAATAAGCGAAGTGGTCCGCAATTGTCGGCAGTCTGCGTTTTACTTGCGCTTGGGTTACTGTACGCTTATGGCGCGCATGCCGAAAAGGCCGATCGTGAAAAACCGATCAATATCGAAGCCGATCGCGTCACGGTGGACGATGCCAAGCAGATCGCCAATTTCGAGGGCCGCGTAATACTCACACAGGGAACGCTAATCATTCGCGGCGATCGCATGCAGGTACGTCAGGACAGCCAGGGATTCAAGAGCGGTGTGATCTGGGGCAACCTTGCCAACTTCCGCCAGAAGCGCGAAGGCTATGACGAGTTCATTGAAGGTTGGGCTAAACGCATTGAATACGACGGACGTGCCGAAAAAATACAGATGTTCGATCGCGCAATGATGAAAAAGGGCGAAGACGAGGTCATCGGCAATTACATATCCTACGACGCCATCACCGAGTTCTTTCGGGTGACCGGCAGCAGTCAGCCGACCGCGTCCGGCTCGGACGGAAGGGTCCGGGCAATACTGCAACCCAAGTCAAAGGATAAACCGGCCACCAAGCCGGCATCCACGCCGCAGACAGACAGCAACGCGCTCCGTCAGCCCTGAACATACCGCGTGGATACCGTGATTAAATCGTCAGACAGCAACAACACCACAACATCCGCACAGCAAGCTGCGGGCGGCTTTGTGCTCAAGTCGGAGGGGCTGAAAAAGCGCTATCGCGCTCGAACCGTCGTCAAGGATGTTTCACTGGAAGTTCGCAGCGGAGAAGTGATCGGATTGCTCGGGCCGAACGGGGCAGGCAAGACCACCTGTTTCTACATGATGGTCGGGCTGGTCGCAATGGACGGCGGCGAGCTCCACCTCGACCAGACGCGGCTGACGCACATGCCCATGCACCGCCGTGCGCGCCTCGGCCTGAGTTACCTACCCCAGGAAGCTTCGATATTCAGACGTCTTTCCGTGGCGGACAATGTTCGTGCAATCCTCGAGCTTTATCACACCGATCCAACAACGATCGAAACCAGACTCGATACGCTTCTACAGGATCTGCACGTCGGACATTTGCGCAACAATCCCGCCATCAGCCTTTCCGGCGGTGAGCGCAGGCGCGTGGAAATCGCCCGCGCCCTGGCTACTGAGCCCCGCTTCATACTGCTGGACGAACCCTTTGCCGGCGTGGACCCCATTGCCGTTATTGAAATCCAGAATATCATCGGATTCCTGAAAGCGCGCGGCATCGGTGTCCTGATCACCGACCACAATGTAAGGGAAACCCTGGGCATTTGTGACCGCGCCTATATTATCAATGACGGCATGGTCCTGGCCTACGGCAAGCCCGACGAGATCGTTTATAATGAAAGCGTCCGCAAGGTTTACCTCGGTGAACATTTTCGCCTCTGACCTAGAACGAAGCGCGTAGCGCGCCGGCGTATCCCCGGAATGCGATTTCCTGTATCCGGACCTGAATGAAACATTCGCTACAACTCAAACTCTCGCAGCACCTCACGCTGACGCCGCATTTACAGCAGTCGATCAAGGTGCTGCAGCTGTCAACGCTTGAACTCAACCAGGAAATCGAGAGGCTGCTGCAGGATAACCCGCTGCTTGAACGGGAAGACATGGCATCGGAGCTCACCCTGCCCCCGCCAGGGAATGGTGACACTGCTCATGCCGCCGCTGATTCCACCAAAACCCGCGACTCCTCCGAGACCGAGTTGCCATCTTCAAGCGAGGACGGTGCCGCGCCAGGGGTGCTTGACGGCATTACCTTCGACCGCGGCGGCGGTGGCTCGGAATCCGAGGATGACGAATTCCCACCTTTAGCCGAGCAGCCGGCAAGTTTGCGTACCCACCTTGCGGGACAGGTTTACCTACTGCACCTTTCCGACAGGGACAAACAACTGCTCAGACTGCTGGTGGATTCCCTGGATGACGACGGTTATCTTTCGCAATCTCTCGAAGAAATTGGCTTAATGCTTCCGCCGGAACTCGATGTTGCTCCGGAAGAATTATCCATCGCCCTGCAGCACCTGCAGCACATGGATCCACCGGGGGTGGGGGCACGAAACCTCTCCGAATGTCTCGCATTGCAGCTGAAGACGCTCCCTGACGACACGCCTTACCGGGATGCCGCACTGGACATCGTGCAAAACCACCTTGACATGCTTGCCGCAAAAGACTTCACCAAACTCAAGCGGATACTCAAGTGTGACGAATCCTACCTGCATTCAGTGCAAAAGCTCATCACCAGCCTTAATCCGAAACCTGGTCGCGACTTTTTATCGGAAGAAACCCGATACGTCATTGCGGACGTCATCGTGCGCAAGGTCAATGACGTATGGGTTGCATCGCTGAATACGGATGCAATGCCGCGCCTACGCGTAAACCATCTCTATGTCGAAATCCTGAAACGCAATCGCGGCGCGAATTCCCAGCAGCTCACCACCCAGCTTCAGGAAGCCAGGTGGCTGATCAAAAATGTTCAGCAACGATTCGAAACCATCCTGCGGGTTTCAAAAGAGATAGTGGATCGGCAGCGCAACTTCCTTGAACACGGTGAAGTCGCCATGCGCCCGCTGGTAATGAGGGAAATTGCCGATACCCTGGGACTACACGAATCGACCATATCCCGGGTAACCACCAATAAATTCATGCACACACCCCGCGGAATTTTCGAATTGAAGTATTTTTTCGGGAGCCATGTTTCGACGGAAACCGGCGGTGCGGCCTCAAGTACGGCCATCCGCGCTCTGATCAAAAAACTCGTCAGCGCTGAAAATACCCGATCACCCCTGAGCGACGGCCAGATTTCGGAACTGCTTGGCCAGCAGGGTATAGTCGTGGCGAGGCGAACCATTGCAAAATACCGGGGGTCACTGCAGATACTTCCGGTAAGTCTCAGAAAAACCCTTTAACCGAGGAGATGATATGAACCTGCACCTGACGGGACATCACCTGCATATTACGCCGGCAATTCGTGACCACGTTGCCAACAAGCTTGATAAGATCAAGACGCATTTTGATCACGTGATCGACGTCAACGTAATCATGACCGTGGAAAAGCTGATACACCAGGTCGAAGCCACGGTGCACCTGCGTGGAAAGGAAATATTCTGCGAAGCACATGGCGAAGACATGTATGTCGCCATTGATCATCTGGTCGGCAAACTGGATCGCGCGATTCTTAAACACAAAGGCAAAACCATCGCGCATCGCCACGATTCGGCACCCATCAAGCACCAGTTGACGAACTAACCTGATTCTCCAAGAACAGCTAATCATCGATCATGAACCTGATTGCCAAGCTTTTGCCATCAAGCAACATCCTTCTCGATGCCGACCTGACCAGTAAAAAGCGCGTCTTCGAGCAAGCCGGTCTGCTGTTCGAAAATAATGAGCAAATCTCCCGCAATCTGGTTTTTGACAGCCTCTTCTCCCGGGAAAAACTGGGCTCAACCGGTTTGGGACAAGGCGTCGCAATCCCACACGGGCGCATCAAGAACCTGCGGGCCGCTACCGGAGCGATGATCCGTATCCTCAATCCGGTGCCCTTCGATGCGCCGGACGGTCAGAATGTCAAACTGGTCTTCGTGCTGCTTGTGCCCCAACGGGCTACGGACGAACACCTTCAGATACTCTCGGAGCTTGCACAGATGTTCTGCGACAAAAGCTTTCGCGAAAAGCTGCTGATCGCCGAATCGGCAGACGAATTGCAGAAACTTGTCACGGAGTGGGAACCCAATGCCGCAGGTCAGCATAGCCCAGCTGTTTGAGGAAACCCGAAAAAAACTCGACCTGACCTGGGTGGCTGGCAGATATGGCGCCAGCAAAGGTATTGACAGTGAACTGACCAAGGATTCCTCCAAGGGTCTTGTTGGCCACCTCAATTTCATCCATCCCAACCTGATCCAGGTGCTAGGCAATTCCGAAGTTGATTACCTTAACGGGCTGGACGCCGCAGATTGCCGCGAGAAATTGCGGCTTGTCGCGACCCGGGAACTGGCATGCTTCATCGTCGCCGGAGCAAATGCAATACCGCAAGCTCTGATCGATGTCGCAGAAAATACTCGCACTCCACTGTTTTCCTCTCCAATCGCCAGCGTCGAGCTGATGTGGATATTGCGTCCACATCTCGCGCGATCCCTTGCAGACTCCACCACGGTTCACGGGGTTTTTCTCGATGTACTCGGGGTTGGCGTGCTGATCACCGGAGACTCCGGAGTCGGCAAGAGTGAACTTGCACTGGAACTTATAAGCCGCGGCAGCGGCTTGATCGCCGATGACGTCGTCGAACTCTACCGCATGGGACCCGAAAGCATTGAAGGCCGCTGTCCGCCCATGTTGCGCGATTTTCTGGAAGTGCGAGGACTTGGTGTGCTAAACATCCGCACCATTTTCGGCGAAGCCGCGCTGCGTCCGCGCAAGAACGTCAAGCTGATCGTACACCTGGAGCGCCCGTCAGGAACAGACTTGACTTACCTTGAGCGGCTGCCGCTGAAACCCGGCACGGAATCCCTGATGGACGTCGAAATCCGCAAGGTCACCATACCCGTCGCTGCAGGGCGAAATCTCGCCGTACTGACAGAGGCTGCGGTGAGAAGCTACGTACTGCAGATGCGCGGCCGGGACAGCACCCTTGAATTCATAGAGCGACAGGCGCAATCCATGACCAACCGGAAAGACTGACCCGGCACGACATGCAACTCATCTTGATCAGCGGACTATCGGGTTCTGGCAAAAGTGTTGCTTTGGCCGTACTGGAGGATGCCGGATATTACTGTGTAGACAACCTGCCGGTGAAACTTGTGGAAAAACTGGTCAATACCCTGCAGACTTCCAGGCATGACCGCGTCGCGCTGACTATTGATGCGCGCACTGGCACAGCCGTGTCCGGGTTGCCGGCACTGGTAGAACAACTGCGCAAAAACAGCATCGACACCAGGATCGTGTTTCTCGAATCGAAATCGGACACGCTGATCAAGCGGTTTTCGGAAACACGGCGGCGCCACCCTTTGTCTCTGGACGGACTTACCCTTCCGGAGTGCATCGCCCGTGAACGCGAACTAGTGGCCGGCATCTCTGGCATTGCGCACCGCATCGATACCAGTGATCTGGCTCCCAATACGCTGCGCAACTGGATCCGGGACTTCGCCGCCCTGCCGCGCACCGGGATCGCGCTAATGTTTGAATCGTTCGGGTTCAAGCACGGCATCCCGCTGGATGCCGATTTCGTGTTCGACGTGCGTTGCCTGCCCAATCCGCACTACGACACGCGGTTGCGGCTACTGACCGGCTGTGACGCGCCGGTTGCCGAATTCATGCGTTCAGTTCCGGACGCAGTGCGCATGCTCGATGACATCCGCCGCTTCATATCCGATTGGTTGCCCGCTCTCGAGCGCGACAACCGCAGCTACCTGACCGTCGCCATCGGCTGCACGGGCGGTCGCCATCGTTCGGTCTTCTTTGCTGAAACCCTAGCTGCTCATTTTCGCGACAGTACACGCGTTCTGGTGCGCCATCGCGAACTGGGATCGTGACCACCGGACTGCAGACCCTGCCGCTGTTCCCGCTGGGCACGGTGCTGTTTCCGGGCGGTCTACTGCCGCTGAAAATCTTCGAGCAGCGCTATGTCGCGATGACCAAGGCCTGCCTGCGCGACTCCACTCCGTTCGGCGTATGCCTAATCCGCGAAGGCCAGGAGGTCGGTACCCCTGCTACACCCTACTCAGTGGGCTGTATCGCCCGCATTGAGCAATGGGAAGTACCCCACCCCAATATGTTCACCGTGCTTGCGCGTGGCCATGAACGTTTAAGCATCATCGAGACCGCCGTCACCGCTAACGGGCTGCTCACCGCACGCTGCCAGCCGCTCCCTGAACCAACACATCCGATCGCCATGGACGAGGTCTGTCAGGAGGTGTTGCGCATGGCTTTAGAGCGCGCAGGCCCTGCCGCTACCCCGGGGCCGTTACAGATGGATGATCCGGTATGGATCAGCTACCGGCTTGCTGAAATCCTGCCGATCACACCCCATGAAAAGCAGGCATTACTCGAAGAAACCAACACTGCACTGCGTCTGGGCCAGATGCGCAAATTGCTGCTGGCTTACGGAATTATTTGAAATATAAATAAAAATAGATATTTATTGATTTCTCGGCAGGCCGCGCTGGCACATCAGTTGTCGCACATGGTCCACGGCATCCGTTAGCTCCAGCTTGGCCAGAGGCTCGCCACCCGCCCTTTGCACACCGGCTTCAGTGACTACTAGATCCATTGGCATATCGTGTTGCTGAGGCACGATGCTAGAAACGCGGCACGCCGCGTACGTCACTCCGATCGCAACAACACGTCGCTCCAGCACAGCCAGGGTGCGGTCGAAAAAACCGCCGCCGTAGCCAAGCCGGTAACCTCTTCCGTCATGGGCGTTCATCGGCACGATGGCGACATCCGGCACTTCTTCCGGGGTGCCGTCGGGCAATGGAATATCGTAAACCCCGCGGGTCATTGGCACGCCGGGCCACCAGCGGCGAAAACGCAACGGCTTGCCCTTGCTAACGACTTCGGGCAACGCCGCCAGCGCACCCTGATCACGCCAGTGCCGCACAGCAAACCGTGCATCGAACTCCGCCTTGTACGGCCAGCAGAATCCGATGACCATGCCCTGCGGCTTGTCCAGCAGCGGACGCAGCCATCTCGTGATGCGCAGATCCCATTCGACCCGTTGATTGTCCGGAACCTCACCCCGCCAGGCGATCCACGATTCGCGCTGCGCCTTGCGCCAGGCGCTGACATCACGCCAATCGGTAGAAACCGGTCCATTCATGGGCGACCCTGTCCGTTCCTCTTTTTTCGCAATGCGCTGTCACCGTTTACAAGTCGTTCGATGATGACGCGCACCGGTTTTGGCACGGCGGCATGCAACGCATCCTCCGGAGAAATCCACAGCCTCTCCGGCGATTCTACGCGTTGAGGCCATGCAAAAACTGTCGCCGGCTGCGGCAGGATATCAAGCCTGAAATGGGTAAAGCCATGGTCTATCAGCGGCAGGGATTGATCAGCAGTCACCTCTGCACCGTAACGTTGCGCGCAGATCTCGACAATATCGGCATCAATACCCGCCTCAGGAAAACACCACAAACCACCCCAGATACCAGGCACCGGCCGTTTCTCCAGCAGAATGTCTCCGGCACGCCGCAATACCAGCATCATCGTGCGTTTCTGGGGCAGGGTCTTACGCGGCCGGAGCTCGGGGAATTCCGCCACGCGCCCGGTCTTGCGGGCAACGCACAGGTTGCTTACCGGGCATTCATCGCAAAGGGGGTTGCGTCGCAGGCAAACCGTAGCGCCAAGGTCCATCAAACCCTGTGTATAAGGGCGCAGACCGCGTACGGGCAGCAGAGAGTCCGCCGCACTCCACAACCTTGCAGCAACCGCGTTTTTCCCGGGATAACCGGATATGCCGCACACCCTGGCCAGCACCCGTTTGACATTGCCGTCAAGAATCGCGCTGCGCCTGCCGAATGCAAATACCAAAATCGCTGCTGCCGTCGAGCGCCCGATGCCCGGCAAGGCCATGATCGATTCCAGTGTCTTCGGAAAATTACCATCGTGATCAGCCATCACGGTCAGTGCCGCGCGATGCAGGTTGCGCGCCCGGGAGTAATAGCCGAGCCCGCTCCACAACGCCAGCACATCGTCTAGCGGCGCCCCTGCAAGCACCTCCAGAGAAGGGAATCGCCCGAGAAACCGCCGGTAGTAAGGGATCACGGCAGCAACCTGCGTTTGTTGCAGCATTATTTCAGAAATCCACACAGCATATGGATCGCACGTGTTTTGCCACGGCAGATCATGTCTCCCGTGCCGTTTCTGCCAGACAGTCAACGCCACGGCAAATTTCCCCGCAGCAGCACCGGACTTACTGCGCATAGCCAAAGTGATCTTCCGGCAAGACAAAACTACCAGCACCGGGCAGCGACGCAACGGAAGTCGTCATCGATCGGGGGGGCATCACGAAAATGGAGCGGGTGAAGGGAATCGAACCCTCGTATGCAGCTTGGGAAGCTGCCGTTCTGCCATTGAACTACACCCGCGGCGGTGCTGATTGTAAGGCATACGTGACGTCAGTATACAGGTCGCGCTCAATCGCCCCATCAGAGCGTCAACCTCAAATGAGAAAAAAAATTTTCGACGATTCGGTTGCAGCAATCCGTATTTGTAATATTCGCGTAAGGAATGATGCGTATCTATTTCCGACCCTGCGCTCTTTGATTGTAATTTTTAGAGATAGCCAAATATCCGTAGACCGACGCCGCTATCGTTTAAACTTGAAATTCCATCCAAAATCAAGCTTCCCTCTGCGCAAGCTGGTCTCGCCCAGATTCCTTCGGGAACTACATCATTTCCTGTGGACCGATCCATGCATGATCGGTAACAGCGTAGACGCGGGATGGAATTGCCGCGACCACGCATGGCTTCTGCATTTTCTGCTTCAGGGTTTCGGGTTCGAAACGCTGATAGCACATGGCGAGGCTTTTTTCGGTGCCCACAGCGGCGTGAGGCATCAATCTGCCAGATACACGCAAATTCCGCATAGCTGGGTTGTCATCAAAGGCTTGGGATCAATTGATCTCAGCATCAAGCGCCGGTTTATTACTTCCGGCGATAAATTTGAGATCCCGATTGAATGGGTTTTTCTGAATAGAGTCCCACCCATAAGTCGCTGCACTCCAGCCTTTTGGGACAATCGGCAAGGCTATCTGCAGTCGATCAACGATTTTCAGCAAGAGAACCTGGCGGCTAGAGCCGTCTATCTTGTCGATTCACTTGAACGACTAGACGAAGCACACTTGAATCACGGTGCAGCATGGATGCGATCATCGCTAGCCTATGGCCTTCGCGAGCGCATCGGCAAGGATCCCTCCCCGCTTTACGTGGCGCTGCTGCACCACATGACTGATTTCATTTCCGACCGAACGCCCAGTCTCGCCGGACTCGCTTTCGATAGCGCCTGGGATTACCTGCATTCATCCCAAAAAAACTACGTAGTAACACTTTAATCGCCTGCTTCACCACCGACGGATAGAAAATCAGATCTCCCCTGCCTTGCCTAGGATTCATGCAACTATCAAAACTGAAAGGGCAATATCAAAACAATCAGCCCTTCCCGCATATTGTCATCGATGACGTCTTTAATATCGACATGGTTCGCGAGATTGAGAAAGAGCTCTCCGGATTTTCAGATTGGGATGGCGAAAAAAGTTTTTTTGGATCAGTTAAAAAACGCCACTGCTCTAACCTTGGTAAGCTGCCCGCAACAACCTGTTTGCTTCTGAATTATCTTAACAGTGCTGAATTCTTGTTGTCATTGGAATCGCTGACCGGTATTCAGGGCTTGATACCAGATCCTTATTTTTTTGGTGGGGGCGTTCACTCCATAACTCGCGGTGGCTTCTTGAAAATCCACGCCGACTTTAATTGGCACAATAAACTACAGTTGCACAGACGAATAAATCTTCTTTTTTACTTGAATTCCGAATGGGATCCGTCTTGGGGCGGCGCTCTTGAATTATGGGATTCAAAAATAGAACAAAAACAAATTGAGATTTTACCTATTATTAACAGAATGGTGGTCTTCAACACTTCCGACCGTTCTTTCCATGGCCACCCCGAACCTCTTAATTGTCCTGAGAATAGAACAAGAAACTCAATCGCCCTGTATTACTACTCATCTAGCCGCCCAGAACATGAAGTTACTCGCGGCAAATCCACTCAAACGGATTACCGTCCTAGGACGCCTGGTGAATTCTGATCATTAAAGTGACATCAAATTTGGGCACATCCAATTCACGCCCACCCAAGATCGGTATCGATAGTTGTTGATTAGGAAGTCCCCCACGAAGAATGTGAGGAGTGAGATGGGTGCTAGCCTCGACTCGCAGTCTCGCAAAGCTGCCGTTCTGCCATTGAACTACACCCGCAGAATTCAGGATTTTACGCCAGCAAGGCAACCGCCCGCGAAACGCGGCATAGCAGAACCTTGAAATTGGTCTGGTCGGATACCGGGTCGCGCTGCGTCTTGTCGGTAAGAAAGTTGACTGAGCGCCACGGGTTGTAGGGCTGTTTTTCACCCCAGCCGATCGGGATGAAGACCGCAGTCGGCCGGATGCCGGCATGCACCCAGGCCATCGCCTCGATGCTGCCGTGAGCAGACTCGACCTTCACGCGTTCTCCGTCCTTGATGCCCAATTGTGCTGCCTTGTCGGGATGGATCTGGCAAAACAGGTCTGGCCACATTTCCTGAGACTGCCAGAAGTAATGCGTCCAGCTGTGGAAATGCGCGGCAGACGGGCGGCCGGTGACCAGTTCGGTATCGAATCCCTGCGCACGCAATTTTGCGCCGGGATGTTCGGCATCGGGCTTCACGATACGTGCCCGCGAAGTGCCTGTCGCGGGTGAAAGAAACGGTGAAACCACCCCCGGCTGCGTATCGCTATCCTGCAGCTCAAGATAGGGCAGGTCGACCAGTTGCTCGCGTTCGGAATAAAACTCGGGCAGCGCCGATAGGCCCAGCGCATTGAACTTGGCTTCAAGTTTCTCGGTCCAGAATTCGAGCTTGCCGCTGGGGGTAGGAAAGCGGTGTCCCGCCAGTGCGCCGGGTGCGGTGGTACCTTCCAGGTACAGCGTATCGATTTCCGCCGCATGCTCGCTGGTCACCGGCTGACGCACCCAGCGATACGGCGTTGAGTGCAGGCGTTTCTGAGTAACGCCGCGCATGAGCGCATTGCCGATGCAGACTTCATCCCAGAACAGCGCCGTGTCCTTGTAGCGTTCCTGAAGCACATCTTCGAAGCCCAGCCGCTTGCCGAGTTCTACCCAGATCCAGCCGTCCGCCTTGGCCTCACCTGGGGGATCAATCATCTTGTCGATCCAGACGATGCGGCGATCGTCGTTCGACCGGCCGATCTCGCCTTTTTCGATCCCGCTCGCCGCGGGCAACAGGTAATCGGCATAGGCCGAAGTTTCGTTGGCGAACAGCTCGATGTGCACCATCAGGTCGAGTGCGGAAAACGCCGCTCGCGCCGCGTCTTGACCCGGCCACTGCGCCAGCGGATTGTTACAGGCAATCAGCGCCTTGATCGGATAGGGTTCGCCGTGCAGCATCGCATCGGTCCAGCCGGCTGGGCTGAGGCGGACTTTCGGGTGTTTGATTTTCGGGCGCCTGTGTTCAGGTGCATTGGGGGCGATCGGCGTCGCTGCGGTCATGTTGAAAAACGCACCGCCGCGCCGGCCCCAGTTGCCGGTAATCGCCGCGAGAAACATCATCACCCGGTTGGTCTGCGTACCGTTGGTGTGCTGGTTAATGCCACGACTGGCGAAAATCACGCAGCCGTCGGCGGCCGCAATGTCCTCGGCCAGCCGCCGGATATCCTCAACGGCAATGCCGGTTACCGGCTCCGCCCATTCCGGCGTATAGCCCTTCTGCAGGATGAAGTCGCGCCACCGCTCGAAACCCACCACCCACTCGGCGCAAAACGCCGCATCGTGCAGGTTGTTGGCAAGGATGTGCTGGACCAGCGCCAGACCCAAAGCCATGTCAGTACCGGGTCGGATCGGCAGCCAGCGGTCGGCCTTCGACGCGGTGGCGGTCAGGCGTGGATCAATCGCGACCATTTTCGCGCCGTTTTTGATGCGCCAGTCATTGATCATGCCGAAATACACTGGCCGCGTTTCGGCCTGATTGTCGCCGATGTAAACGTACAGTTGCGCCGAACCGAGATCGTCTTTGGTATAGCTATTGCCGCTGCCGACGCTTCCCTGTGTCAGGTCGTAGGCGACGCTCTTCGAGGTCGCGCAGAACGGATCGGTACCGCCCTTGTTTGGCGTACCCCAGAGCTGGGCAAAGAGCCGTGTGTAGCCGAGGTTGTCAAGCGTGCCAGTGCGCGTGCCGATGAACATGGCTAGCGCTTCGCTGCCGTACTGATCGCGTATTTTTTTGAGCTTCTCTGCGATTTCATCCAGCGCCTGATCCCACGAAATGCGCTCAAAACGCCCTTCGCCGCGGGCTCCGACGCGCTTCTGGGGATACAGCAGCCGGAGTTCGCTGTGATACATCTGCAGCGTCAGTTGTGCCTTGGGACAAACACGGCCCTGCAGCAGCGGGTCGTCGTCGTTGCCGGTGATTTTCACCAGCTTCTCGCCACTGAAATGGAATTTGGTGCTGCAACAGTTGAAGCAGATGTTACAGCCGCCGGGTACTACGCGGTCGGCGAGCGCATCCTCGCGCGACCCGCCGTAGGGAAATGCCGGGGGTTGCGCCTGCACCGCTGCCTGCGCGGGCGGCGCGTCCATAAATGCCGGGCGCCGTGATTCCCGGGGATGCGTACGCGCCGGCGTTACCGCGGTCCCGGCGCCTTTGTTTTCAGGAGTCTTTCGTTCCAGATAAATCGTTGCCGGTCCGAGCAGGAAGTGGTCGTAATCACGCGGAGCACGCCCCGACTGCCGTGCTTCAGCCAGCAGTTCGTCACGCTTGCCAAACCGAATGGCCTGCGTCGGGCATACGCTGGCGCATGCAGTGGTCGATGCACCTTCCGCACGCCGGTCCGTGCACAGATCGCATTTCACCGCGTGATGACCGCTGGCGTCATAGCCCATCGCGCTGTACGGGCAGGCGATCACACACTCGCCGCAGCCGGTGCAACGCGATTCGTCAACACGCACGACTCCGGTTGCGGGGTCCTTGGTAATCGCCTTCGGGTTGACCGGGCAGGCGCGCAGGCATGCCGGCCGCCAGCAGTGCTGACAGGTCAGGGTCAGGAACGCGAGTCCGGCCTCCTCCAGCGCGCTCGCCCACACCACCTTGTTGCGGTACTCGCCGGGTCCGAGGCGGTGCTCGGTCTTGCAGGCGGCTTCACAGCTTTTGCAGCCGGTGCAGCGCTCCAGATCGATCAGCAGCGCAACGCGTCCGGAAGGTTCGTTGTTCAAGCCGTCCACATCAACCTCCCCACGCCGTGATGTACCACCAGGTGATCGGACCGCCATCGGCAACGTAACCGGCAAAGAAGGTCACGGTAACGACATGAATCACCATACCCAGCACAAACAGCCATGCTAATGCCATGTGCAGTGGCCGCCACCACGCCTGTTCCGCCGTCACTGCACGCCGCGTGCCCAGCAGCATCGCTTCTTCGCGCGCTAGTTTGCGGTAGGCCAGCGCGAGGCCGGGATTGCGGAAAAAATGGGGATAATTCACGGAAAACGTGCCCTCGTTCGCCTGCGGCTCCAGTCGCGCCAGCAAGGCCTGTTTTTCAGTGATTAGATTGCGCAGACGATCGCGGGTTGAGTCGTCAGGAATGCTGAACGCTGGCGCTTTCGAGGCAAACGTGGCCGCCATGCGCCGTGAACCGCGAACCCGTGCCCATACACCAAGCATGGCGAGTGCCAGCAGCGCCAGCAGCAACAGCGCCGGTGGCCGGCGCAGGAAACCACCGGAGTGGATCGCGATCAGCACCATGCCGGCCAGCGAGCAGACGATGTGCGCGTTAAACCAGCTGACCGGATTGGCGCCGCTGCCGCCGCGTTTAGCAATCACAAAAACCACCGGCACCAGCAACAACAGGACCCCGGCAACACCGATCAGGTACAGCTCTGGACTGCCTGGCATACGCCACGCCTCCGGTAAAATCTCGCGCACGGTAAACCAGAGAACGATGGCAGTAACCGCAGCAGCTGACAACTGCAGTAACCCCGTATTGGGAAAATCGCGTCGTTGCACTCGGAAGAAAGGAATCGAAAGAAGTGCAACGATTGTAGCATCGGCCCGGCATGATCCCGGAGACGCAAACCGGTAAAATGTCATCCCGATCACCATTTGAAACGGCAGCGCTGTGATTTCACTGAATATCAACGGCAAGGCACGGGAATTTCCCCGGGAACTTACATGCAGCGAACTCGTCACCAAACTGGAACTGGCGGGCAAGCGCATCGCAATCGAACGCAACGGCAACATCGTGCCGCGCAGCCGGTTCGGCGAATGCATGCTGCATGACGGCGACCGCTTGGAGATCGTGGTTGCCGTGGGCGGCGGCTGAACTTCCTCGCTTGACCCCAGTCATTGCGGCAGCGCGTCGCAACATGCACACTAGTCGGAACGTAACGCCCAGAATGTGAAAGCACCCCATGAAACCGAATGAAAACCTCGATACGCTGATCATCGGCGGCACCGCTTACCAGTCCCGGCTGCTGATCGGCACCGGCAAATACAAGGACTTTGCGGAAACCCGGGCAGCGGTGGATGCCAGTGGCGCGCAGATCGTCACCGTGGCCATCCGCCGCACCAACATCGGCCAGAATCCCGACGAGCCGAACCTGCTCGATGCCATTCCGCCCTCGAAATACACTCTGTTGCCCAATACCGCCGGGTGCTACAGCGCCGATGACGCCGTGCGCACGCTGCGGCTGGCGCGCGAACTGCTTGACGGCCACGAACTGGTCAAACTCGAGGTACTGGGCGATCCGAGAACCCTATACCCTAATGTCGTCGAAACCATCGCTGCGGCGAAAACGCTGGTGAAGGACGGCTTCAAGGTCATGGTCTACACCTCGGACGATCCAATCATCGCCAAACAACTCGAAGACATCGGCTGCGTGGCCGTGATGCCGCTCGCTTCGCTAATCGGATCAGGCATGGGCATCCTCAACCCGTGGAACCTGCAGATCATCATCGAAAACGCCAAGATTCCTGTCGTCGTTGATGCGGGCGTCGGCACCGCATCCGATGCAACGATCGCGATGGAACTCGGCTGCGACGCCGTGCTGATGAATACCGCAGTTGCCGCGGCGAAGGATCCGGTGCTGATGGCTTCGGCGATGAGCAAGGCGGTCGCCGCAGGACGCGAAGCGTTCTGCGCCGGACGTATGCCGAAAAAACTCTACTCCGCCGCACCGAGTTCACCCACCAGCGGGATGATCGGCAAGTCCTGAGCGACGCCGAGGCGCGCAGTGGATTCCGTTAAACCGCGCGCACCGATCCGCAGCTATGTGCTGCGCCAGGGCCGCGTTTCGAATGCGCAGCGGCACGCCTTTGAAACGCTGCTACCGGAATTGGGCATCTCGTTCAGGGAGTCGGTCTGCGACTTCGACGCTGCGTTCGGTCGCTCTGCTCCGCGCGTGCTCGAGATCGGCTGCGGTATGGGTGAAACCACCGCGGCCATCGCAGCCGCGAACCCCGCAATCGACTACATCGGCATCGAAGTGCATACCCCAGGGGTCGGCAGCCTGCTCAAGCAGATTCAAGAAATGCATCTCGCTAATATTCGCGTCATCCAGCACGACGCAGTCGAGGTGCTGCAGTACATGATTGAACCGGCGAGCCTGTCCGGCATCCACATTTTCTTTCCCGACCCTTGGCCGAAAAAGCGTCATCACAAGCGACGACTGATCCAGCCTGCGCTCACCGCGCTCGCCGCCTTCCACCTGCAACCCGGAGGCTATCTGCACGCCGCGACTGACTGGAAGGAATATGCAGACCAGATACTCAAGGTGCTTTCCGCGGAACCGCTGCTGGAAAACACAACTGCCGGATTTGCAGCGCGCCCCGCTTACCGCCCGCAGACCAAGTTTGAAACCCGGGGTCTGAAACTGGGTCACGGCGTCTGGGACATCATCTTTCGCCGTCAGCAATGAAAAACGGCGGCCCAGGCCGCCGTTTCAGGTTACTGCTTCGGGTTACTGCTTTCCGCCTATCTTCGCATCGCGGATCAAGTCACCCCACAGCTTGCGCTCGGACTTTATGAATGCGCCGAACTGTTCGGGAGATTTATAGACCGCCTCGATCGCCATCGTGCCGAGGTTTTTCTTCACTTCGGCGTCGGTCAGCGCGATCTTGAGGTCTCCGGAAACCTTGTCGACCGTCGACTTCTGCACGCCCGCCGGGAACAAGATGCCCCACCAGTTGGCAGCATCAAAACCCTTGAGCCCGGACTCGGCCAGTGTCGGCAGCTCCGGTGTGAACGGCGTGCGCTGGCCGCTGGTGACCGCCAGTGCCTTCAGCTTACCCGCCTTGAGATTACCCATCACCGGCGGCGCATCGGAGAACATCATCATGATATGCCCGCCCTGCACCGCAGCGATGGAATATACGCCACCCTGATAGGGCACCGTCGTGATGTCAACCTTGGCTGCGCGCCTGAACATTTCGCCTATTAGGTGGGACATGCTGCCGGGACCGCTGGTCGCATAGGTCATTCCGGGATTCTTCTTTGACAGTGCAATCAGTTGCTGGACGTTCTTGACTGGCAGTGTGTTCGGCGTCACCAGGATGTTGGCGGCGCGGGTAATCTGTGACACCGGCACGAAATCCTTGTCGACGTTGTACTTCACCTTGTTAAGCAGTGGATTGGCCAGCACCGGGCCGAAGTTGCCGAGCAGGAAGGTGTAGCCGTCGGGCGCCTGGCGGGCGGCATACTCCATGCCCACCGCGCCGGCCGCGCCGGGACGAGAATCAACCAGCACCTGCTGGCCCCAGAGCTCGGTGAGCTTCTTGCCGATGATACGTGCCATCACGTCCGAGCTTCCGCCTGCGGGATAGGTCACGACAAAACGGACTGACTTCTCGGGATAGGCCTGGGCCTGGACCGCGGTTCCGGTAAGCAGGGCTACTGCCGCAACGGACGCAACGATACTGCACTTGATGCTGTTCATGGACCTCCTCCGATCATGAATGGACGTTTTGAAACTTGTAACCCGTTGCGGCACGCGGACGCGAGACGGGAGGGATGCGCTATTCTAATCCGGCCATAATCAAACGCAATGTGCTAGCTAAAAGGGCTTCCTCGGCGTCATTCCAGAAAGATGCCGATCAGGTCATTCAGGAACCGCCGCCCCAGTTCGGTCGGGACCACATGCTGGTGGTCACGCGCAATCAGCCCGCGCGCCTCGGCTTCAACGAGCTGCCGCAATACCGCTGTCAGCGGAAGACCAGTGCGGGCGGTAAACAGCGCCAGGTCGAAGCCTTCGGTGAGTCGCAGCACATTCATCATGAATTCGCCGGGCAGATCCACGGGTAGAACTTCACTCCTGGTGGCCACGCCAGCCTGTTCCAGGTAGGCCTTGGGCTGACGGGGACGAGTTTCTCGTAATATTTTGGTTTTAAATGAAATTTTTCCGTGTGCGCCAGCGCCAACACCAACATAGTCGCCGAACATCCAGTAATTGAGGTTCTGCTGGCCACGCTGGCCCTGCCGCGCAAACGCCGAAATTTCGTAATGCAGGTAGCCCGCACTAGCCAGTTTCAACTCGATAGTCTGCTGCATCTGCGCCACAGTATCGTCATCAGGCAACACCGGCGGGTACCGATGAAAATACGTGTTGGGCTCCAGTGTCAGATGATAGGCGCTGACGTGTTGCGGTGCGAAGGCAATGGCGGTCTCGATATCCTGAACCGCCTCGGTTTCGGACTGATCAGGCAGTCCGTACATTAGATCCAAGTTGACGTTGTCGAAGGTGGCGAGAGCCAGTTCGGCCGCGCGGCGCGCTTCGTCACCGTTGTGAATGCGTCCCAGCGCCTGCAGATGCTTGTCATTGAAACTTTGCACCCCGAGCGAAAGGCGATTGATGCCGGCAGCACGAAATCCGGCAAAATTTCCCGCTTCTGCAGTGCCGGGATTGGCTTCCAGCGTGATCTCCGCCTCCGCGGCTACTGGCAGCAGGGCTCGCACTCCCGAGAGCAACGCATCCAGCGCCCGCACCGAAAGCAGGCTGGGCGTTCCGCCGCCGATGAATACCGTCAGCACCGGGCGCCCCCATACCTGCGGCAGCGCGGACTCCAGGTCGCGCAGCAACGCTGCAACGTATGTGTCCTCCGGGATTTGCCCGCGGGCTTCATGCGAATTGAAATCGCAATACGGACACTTGCGCACGCACCACGGGACATGGATATAGAGCGACAGCGGGGGCAGCACTTCAAACTGTGGTGTGCCCTGGGTGGTCATTGCTGCAATACGGGTCGTCACGGCAGCAGCGCGTTACTCATGCAGCGCGCATTGAGCGCAAACGTTCAGCTAGCAGCGCCAGCGCCTTGCCGCGGTGGCTCACGCGGTTTTTTTCTGCCGCCGTCAATTCAGCGCCCGTCTTGCCCAATTCCGGAATGCAGAATAGCGGGTCGTAGCCGAATCCAAACTGTCCGCGTGGCGATTCGAGGATTTCGCCATGCCATTCCGCCTCGGCGATGAGCGGCTGTAGATCATCGGCATGGCGCACCATGACGATCACGCAGAAATAATGTGCGCGGCGATCCGTCTTGCCGCGCAGTGCGTTAAGCAGCTTGTCATTATTGCGTATGTCCAGTTCCTCGCGATTCGCGGTTTGCGGTGCGTTCGCATAACGCGCCGAACGTACTCCCGGCTCGCCGTTGAGTGCGGGCACACACAAACCTGAATCGTCGGCCAGTGCCGGCAGTCCGGTCACCCGGCTGGCATGCCGCGCCTTGGCCAGCGCGTTCTCGACAAAGGTGTCATGCGGTTCCTCGGCTTCGCTAACACCGAGTTCACCCTGGGCAATGATCTCGATATCCAGAGGCGACAGTATCGCGCCGATTTCGCGCAGCTTGCCTGGGTTGTTTGAAGCAATGACCAGCTTTTTCATGAACAATCGCATCTAGCGCAATGCGCCGCCCTGAGCCGTAACGAGTTGAGTGATCCCGAGCTGCGCAAGGTCAAGCATGGCCTGCATCTGCGTCCGGCTAAACGGCTCACCCTCGGCGGTCCCCTGCACCTCGATGATGCCGCCGCCTTCGGTCATAACCACATTAATGTCGGTGTCGCAGGCTGAATCCTCTGCGTAGTCGAGATCGAGCACCGGCGTGCCCTGGTAGACGCCGACAGACACCGCGGCCACCGCTTCGCGCAAGGGCGAGGCGGCCAGCTTCTTTTCCCGCAGCAGGAACGAGACCGCATCGGCAAGCGCAACATAGGCACCAGTGATACTCGCGGTGCGCGTACCGCCATCAGCCTGCAGCACGTCGCAATCCAGATGCACAGTGCGCGGACCAAGCCGTTCCAGATCGACTACTGCACGCAGCGAGCGTCCTATCAGGCGCTGGATTTCCTGGGTGCGGCCGGATTGCTTGCCGCGAGCCGCCTCGCGGTCGATCCGGGTATTTGTCGATCGCGGCAACATGCCGTACTCGGCGGTAACCCAGCCGCGCTCGGTACCGCGCAGATGCGGCGGCTGTTTTTCGAGAACGCTCGCAGTACACAGAACCTTGGTGGCACCGAACTCGATCAAAACCGCGCCTTCTGCGTGGCAGGTGTAATTGCGGGTGATACGGACGGCACGCAGTTCGTCCGCTTTGCGCTGACTGGGTCGCACGGGGTTCCTTTGATATGCTATGTTTTTCGGCCCTTCATTATAAAGCCCGCCGCCATGACCCGTAGTTCATCCATCAAAAGCATGACCGGTTACGCCGTCGCCGCGCGCGAACTCGAATGGGGCTCGGTCAGCGTCGAAGTGCGCTCTGTCAATCACCGCTATCTCGATGTCTCTTTTCGTATGCCCGACGAACTGCGTCCAGCGGAGCCTACGCTGCGCGAAGCGATTGCCGCGAACGCATCACGCGGCAAAGTCGAATGCCGCTTGGCCTATGCTTTGCGAAGCGGCGGTCGCGACGCCTCGGAACTCGACGGTGAGCTTCTGGCGCAATTGCTGGCCCTCAACGCCAAAGTACGCGCTGCGCTGCCCGGCGTCCGCGAACTGAGCGTAGCCGACATCCTGCGCTGGCCCGGCATGCTCGGCAGCGAGGAAATACCCGTCGAAGAACTGCGCACGGTTTCTATCGAACTGCTGCGCGAGGCCCTAAACGAATTCACCACGGCACGCGCCCGTGAGGGCAAAAAACTGACTGCTGTGCTACTCGAGCGCGCTGCCGAAATGCGCGAACGCCTCAAGCAAGTCAAGCCGCGAATGCCGGCCGTCATCGCCGCCTTTCATGAAAAACTCAATACGCGCCTGAAAGAAGCGCTGGTGTCGGCCGACGATGAACGCGTGCGTCAAGAAATCACGCTGTTCGTCAACAAGATCGATGTGGACGAGGAGCTGTCGCGACTGACTACCCATATTGACGAATTGCAGCGCATACTGAGCAAAGGCGGTGCCGCTGGCAAGCGCCTGGATTTCCTGATGCAGGAGCTGAACCGGGAAGCCAACACACTGGGCTCGAAATCGGCGGATGTGACAGTCACCCAGATAGCAATGGACCTGAAACTGCTGATCGAACAAATGCGCGAACAGATCCAGAACATCGAATAGTAATGGCCGGAAACCTCTATATCGTCAGTGCGCCTTCAGGGGCCGGAAAAACGAGCCTGGTGACTGCACTGCTCGAAGCGGACGACCAGATCCGCAAATCGGTGTCCTACACCACGCGAGCGCCGCGACCCGGCGAAACCGACGGTACGCATTATCATTTCGTCAAGCCGGAAAAATTTGAGCAGATGGCTAAGGCGAGGGATTTCCTTGAATCCGCCCTGGTACACGGCAACCGCTACGGCACATCGCGGAAATGGGTCGAGGAGCAGCTGGTCGCCAATACCGACATCGTTCTGGAAATCGACTGGCAGGGTGCCGATCAGGTTAGGCGCCTGATGGCTGGTGCCATCAGCATTTTCATCCTGCCGCCCTCGTTTGAAACCCTGATGAAACGCCTGAATTCGCGTGCCCAGGACCCGTCGGATGTCATCGCCGGGCGACTCGCTAACGCGCGCGGCGAAATCGCGCACGTCCATGATTTTGATTATGTTATTATTAATGACGATTTTCGCGTCGCGGTCGGGGAATTGCAGGACATCATCCGTGCGGAGCGCCTGCGCACCGCACGCCAGTTCGAACGGCACGCCGCACTGATCAACCGACTCAAATAGCAAGGTACCCATGGCACGCATCACCGTAGACGACTGCATGAAAATCATGCCGAACCGCTTTGAAATGTCACTGGCCGCGACCTACCGCGCCCGCCAGCTGGCCAACGGTTCACAACCGATGATCGACGCAACCCGTGACAAACCGACAGTCATCGCGTTGCGCGAACTCGCGGCGGCCAAATACGGCTCCGAGATTCTCAACAAAAGCCCGACGTAACAGGTGTCGGCGTATCTGCGCCACACATCCTGACTGCGGACGGCATTACCCACCGGACGCATGAGTACGCCTCTTCACGCCATTCCCGCAGCCCCGCAAGCATTACCGGGATCATTCAGGGACTGGGCGGGCTACCTCAGGCCCGAAGACCTGTCGCAGCTCGAGGCGGCCTATCATTTCAGCAAAACTGCCCATCTGGGACAGTTCCGCAAATCCGGCGAGCCCTATATCGCGCATCCTCTGGCGGTCGCAGGCATACTCGCGCAGTTACACCTTGATCCGCAGGCACTGACCGCTGCGCTGCTGCACGATGTAGTCGAAGATACCAAGGTCACCAAGAACGAAATCGCCGAACTATTCGGCAAACCGGTGGCTGAACTGGTCGACGGTGTTTCCAAACTCGATCGCATCGAGTTCGATACCCAGGAAAAAGCGCAGGCTGAAAATTTCCGCAAAATGCTGCTAGCGATGGCGCGCGACGTGCGGGTGATGCTGATCAAGCTCGCCGACCGTCTACACAACATGCGCACTCTGGGCGCGGTGGATGCCGGCAGGCGCCAGCGCATCGCCCGAGAAACCCTGGAGATTTACGCGCCAATCGCCAACCGCCTCGGCCTGAACAACCTCTACCAGGAAATGTCCGACCTGGCGTTCCAGCACCTGTACCCGGACCGTTTCCGTGTGGTAGCCAAAGCAGTCAAAACCGCCCGTGGCAACCGTCGCGAAAGCGTCGGCAAGGTACTGGAATCGATCGAGCGCAAGCTAAGCGATTTCCGTATCGAAGCCCAGGTGCAGGGGCGCGAGAAAAACCTTCACTCGGTTTACCGCAAAATGCGCGACAAAAATCTATCCTTTGCGCAGGTGCATGACGTGTTCGCATTCCGCATCGTCGTCAAAGACATGCCCACCTGTTACGTCACGCTCGGCGCACTGCACAGCCTCTACAAACCCATACCCGGCAAGTTCAAGGATTACATCGCGATCCCGAAAGCCAACGGCTACCAGTCGCTGCACTCCACCCTATTCGGGCCGTTTGGCAGTCCGATCGAGATCCAGATCCGGACTGCCGAAATGCAAAAGATCGCAGAAGCCGGGGTTGCCTCGCACTGGCTCTACAAAAGTTCCGACTCCTCGCTGTCGGACCTGCAGCAGAAAACCCACCAGTGGCTGCAGAGCCTGCTGGAAATGCAATCCGAAGCGGGGGACTCCGTCGAATTCCTTGAACATCTTAAGGTCGACCTGTTTCCTGACGAAGTCTACGTGTTCACGCCGAAAGGCAAGATCATGTCGCTGCCGCGCGGCGTCACGGCCGTAGACTTCGCCTACGCCGTCCACACCGACATCGGCAACCGCTGTGTGGCAGTCAAGATCAACCAGGAACTGATGCCGCTGCGCACCGAGCTGCGTAACGGCGACCGGGTGGAAATCATCACCGCCTCGCACGCCAAGCCCAATCCGCTGTGGCTGAATTTCGTCGCTACCGCCAAGGCACGCGCGCACATTCGCCACCTCCTGAAAACCATGCATTTTTCGGAATCGGTACAACTCGGCGAACGCCTGCTGCAACAGGCGCTGGCCAATTTCAAGACCAGCCTGCCCGAGATCAGCTACACCCAATGGGACCGCCTAGTGCGCGATTCGAGCGCGAAATCGCGCGAGGAAATCCTCTCCGATCTCGGTCTGGGCAAGCGCCTGGCCGTCATAGTCGCCCATCAACTGCTCGCCCAGGGCGAACCACTACCCCCGAAGTTACGCCCCGCCGGCGCCGTGGTGATCCGCGGCTCGGAAGGCCTGGCGGTTCAATTCGCCCGCTGCTGCGGACCCATCCCTGGTGATCCGATAATCGGCATCATCAGCAAGGGCCAGGGCATGGTGGTGCACACCCACGACTGCCAGGTCATTGCCAAATCGCACCGCGAGCCCGAGCGGGTACTCGACGTACAGTGGGATGCTAATCCGCGCAAGCTGTTCGACGTCGGTATCCGTCTGGTGGTGGCCAACCAGCGCGGCGTGCTGGCCAAGGTCGCGGCGGCAATCGCCGCCGCCGAATCCAACATCCAAAACGTTGCCGTGGACCCGGAAGACGGCGGCACCTATACCAGCATGCGCTTCACCGTGCAGGTCATGAACCGCATGCATCTCGCCCGCATCGTCCGCGACCTGCGCAAAATCCCCGAGGTCGTGCGCATCATCCGCCTCAAAAGCTAACAGGATTTTAAAAAATGATGCGCGAGCGCGTGGTGAGCCCCCCCCCAAATGGGGCTTCCTTCGGGGCGCGCAGCGAGCAAGCGCACACGCTTGCAAGCCATTGATTTAAAACACTTGAAAAATCGGGGCCTGCAGCGAATGCGACCAGTTTTTGATTTTAGCAACCTGCTAACTGTGGTCTTACGCAGCCCTACTTCCTCTTCGCGCAGGCGCTGCGTCCGTCGTTCCAGCCCATCATGTAATCCGTGTCTATGCGGTAGAGCCGCTCGTCACGTTGCCTGAAGAACCTTTCCGCCGACGTGCAGCCCTCGGCGTGGCCGCGCTTGTAGACGGCCGAATAGCCGGAGAGATTGAAACGTGGCGGTTCCGTGCGGGTGGCGCATGCCGCCAACACCAGCGCCACAAGCATTGCCGCCAGGTTGCGTAGAATCATGGTTTTTCCGTTAAGATGAAATCAGTCACGTTTTGGCACGGATCAGTATTGCCGGATGCACAAGCTCCGGTCCGCGGTTGAGCAACTATCTTGTCCGCCGATTGTACGGGTCGCGCCGCCGCGCGTTCCTCGCCGCTAAGTGCCTGCGGCACGTCCATGGGCAACAGCCATCCGCTCATCGCCACGATGCCCAGCAGGCTGGTGACGATCATGTTAACGGCCGCGAAAAGTACGTGCCTTCTGGCGTCAGATAGCGGCCGATATCGCCGGGAAAAGGGATCGCGGACAGGATTAGACACCCGGCTTGTTTTTGTCGGCGAGCACCTTGATCAGGCCGTCGATGCCTGACCGCCTGATCTCTTTGATATCGGCATACTGACCAATGCCGTGGTCGAAGAACCCGCGCCCGCAATGGTCTAACGCGGTAGTTTCGCGACTTTCAGTTCACCAGCTAGGGTATCCAGCGCCGCCAGCAGCGCGGGCGGCATTGGGATGCCGTTCTTCTCATTGTCGGCGCGCGTGGTGTGCGTGCCTTCGCCAGGCAGGCGGATACAGTCGACTCCGGGCAGGCGCTTCGAATTGCGGATGTCGCGGATCAGCGTGTCCATGCCCCGCTTAAATTCCTTCAGGTCTTGGAACGCTTCGATGTTGATGGCGACGATGGCGTGGCCGGTGTTGGTCTCGCTGGTATCGTCGTTGTTGAAATCGATGACGTCCTTTCCCATCGCCGCGCGGTTGAGGTTACCAGCGAGCAGCCCCAGCACCAGCGCGAGGCCGTAACCCTTGTAGCCACCGATAGGCAGCAGGAAACCTTCGTTCGCAAGTTTCGGATCCGTCAGTGGATTGCCCTTGCGGTCCATCATCCAGCCTTCGGGCATCATCTCACCGCGCTGGGCCTTGGTCTTGACCTTGCCGTAGGCCGCCACCGTGGTTGCCATGTCGAGCACGATCGACGGCTCCTCGCCCGCGGGCACCGCCACCGCCAGCGGATTGGTCGACAGCAGCATGTCTAGACCGCCCCACGGCGGCAGGTGATTGGCGCTGCCGACCGCCATGTAAAGTCCGATCATGTCGTGCGCGAGCGGCATGTTGGCGTAGAGCGCCGCCGGCCCAGCGTGGTTGCTCCAGCGCGCGCCGACCCAGGCGACACCCGCCGTCTTCGCCTTCTCGATCGCCTTTTCGGCAGCGAACTTCATCACCAGGTGGCCCATGCCGTTGTCGCCGTGGATCAGCGCCATGCCCGCCATCTCGCGTTCGACGCGGATGTTCGGTTTGACGTTGACCGCACCCCCCTTGATGCGTCGGATGTACTGCGGCAGGCGGAATACGCCATGGCCCTCCGAGCCGTTGACGTCAGCCTGCATCATCAGTTCGGCGACGACTTTTGCATCTGCGCGCGGTACCGCGACAGCCTCAAAAGCACTCGCGATGAAATTGCGGAGATTATCTGCGGATACCCGTTGTTTCTGTTCAGCCACAGTGTTCCTCCAGTTCGATCAACACGCCCAGAAAATCCTGCGGATGCACAAACGCGATCCGCTCGCCGTGCACGTTGAGTTGCAGCTTTCCGCCGCCGAGTACTTTCGCGCCGGCCGCGCTCAGTTGTTGCGTGGTCTGTTCGACATTGTCGACGCCAAGGCAGAAATGATGAATGCCGCCCTTCGGATTGCGTTCGAGAAATTTCGCCACCGGCGAATCGGAACGCGACGGTTCCATCAGTTCGATCTTGGCGTTGCCCAGATCGATATAGGTCATGCGCACGCCCTGCTCGGCATTGACCTTGATTTCTCCGGCGCTGAACCCGTACAGGGCACGCAATTTCTCCAGTGCCGCTGCCAGATCGGGAACGACGATGGAAACATGGCTCAGACCGGTAAATTTCATATAAATATATGTTTTATATGACTTTTTCTTTGCGCAGCTCGGCGATGCGCGTATCGCTGTAGCCCAACTCATCACGCAGCACCGCCTCGGTATGCTGGCCCAGCGTCGGCGGCGGACGGCGAATGGTCGCGGGCGTGTCGCTGAAGCGGAACGGGATGCCAAGCATTTTCACATTGCCGGCCACCGGATGCTCGACCGAAGTCACCATCTCACGCGCAATCGCATGCGGCGCGGCCAGCGCCTGCGCCACGCTGTTGATGCGGCCGCAGGGAATACCCGCCGCGGTCAGTTTTTCGATCCAGAATTCGGCGCCTTCGCGCTGCAATTCCTTCTTGATCAATCCATCCAGTGCATCGCGGTTGGCCACGCGTTCCGGATTTATAGTGAAGCGCTGATCGGCAGGCCATTCCGGATGGCCAAGCACACCGGAAAATTTCGCGAACTGACCGTCGTTGCCCACCGCCACCGCGATCATGTCGTCGCGCGTCGGATAAGCGGTGTAGGGCACGATGTTGGGATGGCCGTTGCCGAAGCGGCCGGCATTCTTTCCCGAGACCAGGTGATTCGACGCCACGTTGGCGAGCATCGCCAGTCCTGAATCGAACAGCGACACCTCGACATGCTGGCCGCGGCCGGTGGTATGGCGTGCATTCAACGCGGCGAGGATGGAGTTGCAGGCGAGCATGCCGGTGCAGATATCGACGATGGCTACACCGTATTTCATCGGTGTGCCGTCGGGCTCGCCGGTGATGCCCATCAGACCCGATTCGGCCTGCAGGATGAAATCGTAGCCCGGCAGTCCAGCCTTGGGCCCGGTCGACCCGTAGCCGGTGATCGAGCAGCGCACGACTTTCGGTGCATGTTTCTCGAGCCAGACGTTGTCGATGCCCCACTTCTCCAGCGTGCCGACCTTGAAGTTCTCGACCAGCACGTCGGCCTTGCGGATCAGTCCGCCGAGCACGTCCTGGCCGGACTTCACTGCCATGTTCAGCGTGATCGAGCGCTTGTTGCGGTTGACGCCAAGATAGTACGCCGATTCGCCCTCGGCGAACGGCGGACCCCAGCTGCGGGTGTCATCGCCGTTGCCCGGCGGCTCGACCTTGATCACGTCCGCACCCATGTCGCCGAGCATCATCGTGCACAGCGGCCCGGCGAGGATTCGGGTCAGGTCGAGGACGCGGACGCCGTGAAGCGCACCCCGGGTTTCTTCTGCCATCGCGATCGGTCAGCGCTTCTTCTTACGCCGCATCGACGGCGGCGCATTGAGATCCTTGTTGAATCCGTCAACGTAGCTCTCGAGTTCGCGCTTGGCCTGCATGCGGAATTTCTGGAAGTTCGGCTTGCGCCCGGCGAGGAAGGCGTTCATGCCTTCGTTGGCTTCCGGCGAACCCCACACGTGCGCCAGCAGTTCCATGCCGTGCTGCCACGACGAATACAGGTTGTCGGATTCGAAGTTGAGCGACTTCTTGGTCATGCGGATGGTGAGTGCGCTGTGGCCCTTCATGGTCTCGCACCACTTCAGCGTCTCTTTCAGCAGGTCCTTCTGCGGCACGCACTTGTTGATCAGGCCGACCTCAACCGCTTCCTTGGCGCTGAAGCGCCGCGCGCAGAAAATCATTTCGCGGGCGAGGCGCTCGCCGATGATGCGCGGGATGTACTGGGTCGCACCCACCGTCGGGCAGGCACCGACCTTAGCGCCGGTCTGGCCGAGCACGGCGTTCTCCGAGGCGATCACCAGGTCGCACCACAGCGCTAGTTCATGGCCTCCGCCCATGCACCAGCCGTTGACCATAGCGATCACCGGGATTGGCAGGCCGCGGATGGTCATCGCCAGCCCGAGCATGCGGTCGTTCCACATGTAAGCGTTCGTAAAGTTGAGCCGCTTCATCGCGTAGAAGTCGCCGCCGGCGGAAAACGAGCGCTTGCCCTTGCCCGTAACCACCGCACAGACGATCGACGGATCTTCGCGAGTCGCTTTCAGCGCGTCGATCATTTCATCGAGGGTCTGTTCGCGGAAGGCATTGAGCACCTTCTCGCGGTTGATGGTAATCCAGGCCACCTGGCCCTTCACTTCGTAGATGATGTCCGTGTAATTCCGTTTTGCGGACTTTTTGCTACGTGCAGCCATGGTTCTCCTCGCGGTCTGATCAGATTGAAAAGGTCGGATTTTAACAGACCCCTCCCGCCCGATTGACAGTCAGTGGGCGGCTCTCTATCGTGGAAATGCGACGCCCGAATGACATCCACAATATGGCGCCAATTCAGGAGGAAACCATGAAACTAATTGCCGGCCTTGCCGCAGGACTGTTTGGTCTCGCTTGCGGCCCCCTTGCAGCACAAAGCTATCCCTCGAAACCCATACGCCTGATCGTCCCGTTCGCTGCGGGCGGTCCCACCGACACGCATTCGCGGTGGGCGGGTAATTTCATTTCTTCCGCACTCGGCCAGCAGTTACTAGTCGACAACCGCGGCGGCGCCGGCGGCACCATCGGCACCGAAGCAGTGGCGAAAGCACCCGCCGACGGCTACACGCTGCTCGGCGGCAACCCCGGTCCGCTGACCATCGCCCCCAGCGTGCGCAAGAAGCTCAACTACAACCCGGCGCGTGATTTTGCGCCAATCACCCTGATCGTACGCACTGCAAGCTGCATGTGCGTGCACCCGGTGGTGCCGGCGCGCAACCTGGGCGAGTTCATCGCACTGGCCAAGCGCAAGCCCGGCTACATCAACTACGCCTCGCCGGGCGTGGGCACGGTGGGCCACCTCGGCACCGAACTGTTCTCGACGATGGCCGGCATCCGCATGAACATGGTGCCGTACAAGGGCGCCGCGCTGTATCTCGTTGACCTGATGGCGGGCAACGTCGAATTCGCCTACGTGCAGATCGCGCCCGCCGCGCCGCTGGTAGCCACCGGCAAGCTGCGCGCGCTGGGCGTCACTGCCAGCGAACGCTCCTCGCTGATGCCGAACATACCGACGGCCGCCGAACAGGGCATCAAGGGCTTCTCCAGCTACAACTGGAACGGCATCCTCGCACCGGCCGGTACGCCGAAGGCCGTCATCGACCGCATCAACGCGGTGCTGCAGAAACCGCTCAACGACCCCGCGATCCGCAAGACACTGACCGACCAGGGCTATTACATCGGCGGCGAAGGTCCTGCTGATTACGCGAAGTTCATCCAGGACGAAATCGCGACCTGGGCGCGAGTCGCCAAGGCCGCAAAAATTCCCAGGGTCTAGAACTGAATCCGCCGGGACGACGCATCACCGTTGCGTCCCGGCGACATTTAATCTTTTACTCCATCTTCAAGGAGCCCGTTGTGGCTGAAAAGAAAGACCCCGCCTACTTCATGTACTTCCCCGGCAACTACCGCTGGTCGTCGGCGTTCATCAACATGATGAGTTCCGCGCCCTACGGCGGCTCCGAAATCAGCGAACTGCACAAGATCGGCATGCAGCTGAAGGGCGTTGGGCCGGAAGACGACGAAGCCTGGTTTCAGGCCTGCGTCAATGTCGCCAACAAGGTTCGTGCCCACGCCGAGCGTTTCGAAAAGTCCGGGCACCCGGTGTCGGCGGCACATGCCTACCTGCGCGCCTGCAACTACTACCAGATGGCCGAACGTTTCATCACGCCCAAGGACAACGTCGCACTCGCTTCCTACAAGAACGGGGTGGACTGCTTCCATCGTCATGTCGCACTGACCGACGTGAACATTGAAATCGTTGAAATCCCCACTGCCGCCGGTCCGCTGCCCGGCTATTTCGTGCATGCGCAGAACGCGAAGTCGAAGAAAGCGCCGTGCGTGGTGTACTTCGACGGCCTCGACGTCACCAAGGAAATCCAGTACGTGCGCGGCGTGCCCGACCTGATCAAGCGCGGCATCTCGGTGCTGGTGATGGACGGTCCCGGCACCGGTGAGGCCATCCGCTTCCGCGGCCAGTACCTGCGCCACGACTACGAAGTCGCCGGCTCGGCCTGCATCGACTGGCTGGAAAAGCGCAGTGACGTCGATCCGAAGAAGATCGGCGTTGTCGCGATCAGCCTTGGCGGCTACTACTCGCCGCGCATGGCCTCGATGGACGACCGCTTCGCCGCCTGCATCGCCTGGGGCGCGATTTGGGACTATCACGCCACCTGGAAGAAGCGCATCGAAGCCCAGTTCAAAACGTCGTTGTCAGTGCCCGGACACCACATCACCTGGATCCTCGGCGTCAACACCTTGGACGAAGCGCTGCAGAAACTGGAGCCGTTCAAACTCGACGGCGTAGTGCAGAAAATGAAATGCCCTTTCCTAATCGTGCACGGAGCCGACGATGAACAGGTGCCGCTAGCCGACGCGAAGGCACTCTACAAAGCCTCAGGATCCAAAGATAAAACCTTACGGGTCTTCACCGCCGAGGAAGGCGGCGCGCAGCACTGCCAGCGCGACTATCTGACGCTGGGCGTGGCGGAAATGTGGAACTGGTTTGAGGATAAATTGAAACCGTGATGCGGTATTGCACACTGCGTCGCTGTCAGGACTGCGGGCATCCCGTGGGGTCGAAGGACAAGTTCTGTGCGCGGTGTGGTGCAAAGCTGCCCAGAGAACCAAAGATCAGCCGTACTCAGAAACCTCCACCAGATTCAAATCCGGATCCCTGAAATACACCGACTTGATCGGCCCCATCGCCCCGGTCTTCTGCACCGGTCCTTCGATGATCTTCACGTTGTGCTGATTCAGTTTCGCGATCACCTGCTCCAGCGGCACAGAAGCGATGAAGCAGAAATCCAGTGTGCCCGTACCCGGCGCGTGCGCCTTGGGTTCATGTTCCTTGCCTTTGACGTGGATGTTGATCTTCTGGCGCCCGAACTTCAGCGCGCGGCGGCCGTTGCCGAAGGTTTCGTGCGTCATGCCGAGCACTTCGGTGTAGAAGCGGATGGTTTCCTCGGGCTGGCCGGTGGTCATTACGAAGTGGTCGAGGCGGTCAATCATGGCTGCGTCTCCGGATCACACATAAGTAACTGTTTTAATTGACATTTTATATCACGCCCTTGGCGCGCAAATCGGCGATGGTTTCGGGCTTCACCCCGGCGCGCTTGAGCACCGCCTCGGTGTCCTCGCCAAGCCGCGGCGCGGTCGAGCGAATGCCGCCGGGCGTCGCTGACAGCTTGGGCACGATGCCGGGCACGTCGACGGTGTAGCCGTCGCGGGTGGTGATGTTGAGGATCATGTCGCGCGCCCGGTACTGCGGATCGCCGGCGATGTCGGCGATCGAGAAGATCGCGCCCGATGGCACGTCGTGTTCGTCGAGTTTCTTCAGCGCCTCCGCCTTGTCGCGCGCCTGCGTCCATGCGGTGATCGCGCTGTCGATGTCCTTGACGCGCTTGTAGCGCCCGTCGTTATGCGCAAGGTCGGGGGCTGTGCCAAGGTCGTCGCGATCGATCGCCTTCATCAGCCGCTTGAAGATGCCGTCGCCGTTGCCGCCGATCAGGATCCAGCCGTCCTTGCACGGGTACGCATTCGACGGCACGATGCCGGGCAGCGCGCTGCCCGCCGCTTCGCGCACGACGTTGAAAGCGCTGTATTCCGGCAGCAGGCTTTCCATGCAATTAAACACGCTCTCGTAGAGCGCGACGTCGATGACCTGGCCTTCACCCGCTTTCTTTTCACCCTTGTCGCGGTGAATTCGATCTCTGTGATACAACGCCATCAGGATGCCGATCACGGCATGCAGCGACGCCAGCGTGTCGCCGATCGACACGCCGACGCGCACCGGTACGCGGCCCGGCTCGGCGGTAAGGTAACGCAAGCCGCCCATCGATTCGGCGATGATGCCGAAGCCGGGACGGTCGCGGTATGGGCCGTCCTGCCCGTAGCCGGAGATGCGCGCCATGATCAGCCGCGGGTTGATCTTCTTCAGCGCGTCGTAACCGAGGTCCCACTCCTCCATCTTGCCGGGGCGGAAATTCTCAATCAGCACGTCGGCTTCCTTGACCAGCGCCCGCAGCACGTCCTGGCCTTCGGGTTTGGTGAGGTCGAGCGTTACCGACTGCTTGTTGCGAGAAGAAACTTCCCACCATACCGAGTTGCCGTTCTTCAGCAGCCGCCACTTGCGCAGCGGATCGCCCTTGCCCGGCGGCTCGATCTTGATGACTTCGGCGCCGAAATCTGCGAGCGTCTTGCCGGTGAAGGGACCGGCGATCAGCTGGCCGAGCTCGATGACGCGCACGCCGGCCAGCGGGCCGGCATTTCCTGATGAATTAGGTTTTGTTGTCATGCGTAAAGCCTCCACGCCATGAGCATACCGCGGAACATTAGAGCAGCCCAAAATTGACCGAGCGCAGACAGAACGCGGAGCGCGCGAGGCTCCGACGAGACATTGCTGGGCGCGTAAGGCGAGGAAGAACGCAGCGCGCTACAACGTCATGCCAAGCGCAGGGATTTTGGGCGGTTAATGCCCGCCGCCGGCTGCCTGCTTTACTGCCTTGACGATGTTGAGATAGCCCGTGCAGCGGCAAAGGTTGCCCTCGAGCCCGTGCACAATCTCCTCGTCGGTCGGATGCGGGTTGTCCTTGAGCATCGCGGACACGGTCATGATCATGCCAGGCGTGCAGAAACCGCACTGCAACGCGTGGCATTCGGTGAAGGCCTGCTGCACCGGGTGCAGCTTACCGTTCTTCGCCATGCCCTCGATGGTGGTCACTTCGCAGCCCTCGGCCTGCACAGCCAGCATCGTGCAGGATTTCACAGCACTGCCGTCGACGTGCACGGTACAGGCGCCACACTGGCTGGTATCGCAGCCGACGTGGGTGCCGGTCAGGTTCAGCGTGTCACGGATGAAATTGACCAGCAGCGTGCGGTCTTCGACTTCGCCGCTGCATTTCTTGCCGTTTACGGTCATTGTCACTTTTGCCATGTCTGCGCTTCCCCGTTATTTGCCGGCGAGAGCCGCTGCCGCGCGCCCCGCCATAACCTTGACCAGCTGCGCGCGGTATTCGCGCGTGCCGTGCATGTCCTCGTTGAGATCATCGGCGGCTACCGCGAGCTTCGCGATCGCGTCCACCTTTGCTGATTTGCCCAAGGCTTCCTCGGCTTCCCTCCAGCGATAGACGCCGGAGGCGCCAGCGCCAGTCACCGCGACGCGGACACCGGGGCCGGTATCGGCGATGAATACGCCCGCCATTGCGTAGCCCGAGGCCGGATGCGGAAACTTGGCATAGGCCGCCTTATTCGGCATCGGAAAGGCGATTTTCACGATCAGCTCGCCCGGCTCCAGCGCAGTGGCGAACAGGCCCTGGAAGAAATCGTCGGCGGTGATCTCGCGCTTGTTGGTGATGACTTTTGCATTGAGCGCGAGCACGGCAGATGGATAATCGGCTGCAGGATCGTTGTTGGCCACCGAGCCGCCGAGGGTGCCGCGGTTGCGCACCTGCGGATCGCCAATGTTTGAAGCGAGACTAGCCAGCGCCGGAATCGCCTCCTTCACCGCCCCGGACGCCGCTACCTCCGCATGACGGGTACCGGCGCCGATGGTCAGTACGCCGCCCTGGGATTCAATGCCGGCAAGCTCGGCGATGCCGCCGATGTCGACCAGACAGGTCGGCCGTGCAAGCCGTTGCTTGATCGTTGGCAACAATGTCATTCCGCCTGCGAGCGGCCTAGCTTCGTCGTCCTTGCCGAGGCGGTCGGTCGCGTCTTTCAGCGACTTGGCCTTGTGGTACTGAAAGGCGTACATGCTTATTTTCCTTTCTTCGCCGCTGACAGCGCCTGCCACACCTTCAGCGCGGTATACGGCATGTTCATCGGCGCCACGCCTTCAGGACGCAGCGCATTCATCATCGCGTTGGCCAGCGCGCCGAGCGAGGCCGTGCAGCCCGATTCACCCATACCCTTCACGCCCAGCGGGCTGATGGTGCCAAAAGTGGCGTGATCGTAGATTTTCATGTCGTTGATCCAGCCGGCTTTCGGCATCGCGTAGTCCATGAAGCTGCCGGTCATCAGCTGGCCGGTTTCGCTATCGTAGACCGCATTCTCGCCGAAAATCTGGCCCCAGCCCTGCGCCACCGCGCCGTGCATCTGGCCTTCGACGATGGTGTGGTTGATCACCGTGCCGCAGTCGTCGACGGTGACGTAGGACTGAAGGTCGGTGACACCGGTTTCCGGATCGATCTCAATTTCGGCGACGTGACAGCCGTTGGGAAAAGTTGAACCGAACTTGCCTTCGCCGGTAGCGGACAGCAGCTTCTTCGCCGCGATGTCGCCGAGCGACACTTTCTTCGACGATTCCTTCGACTGGAATTCGCCGTTGGCGTAGGCAACCTGCGAGGGCTCGACACCGAGCATCTCGGCTGCCAGCGGCGTCGCCACTTCAATCAGTTTCTTCGCGGCGAGGTGGCACACCGTGCCGGCGCCGACGATGGTGCGTGAACCGCCGGTGTGATTGCCCATCAGCGGCTTTTCGTTGACGGCTTGGCGCAGCTTAATGCGTTCGGCTTTGATGCCCAGCGCATCGCCAATGATCTGAGCGAAAGTCGTTTCATGGCCCTGGCCCTGCGAATGCGAAACCGAATAGGCGGTGAGGTTGCCGTCGGCCGCGACCTCAAGCAGGATTTCGTCTTTCGGGAACATACCCGCGCCCGAGTTCTCGATCACCGTGGCGAAACCTAAGCCGCGCAGCTTGCCTTTCTTTTGCGATGCCGCGCGCCTTTTTTCAAAACCCTGGGCATCGGATTTTTCCAGCGCCTTCTTCAGCACTGCAGGAAAATCGGCAATGTCATAGGTCGAGCCGGTCGGCGTCTTGTAGGGAAACGCCTCAGGCGGAATGAAATTGCGCCGGCGCAGTTCGGCGGGATCGATCTTCATCTGCGCAGCGGCTTCGTCGACCAGCCGCTCGATGGTGTAAGCCATCTCCGGACGCGCCGCGCCGCGGTAGGCTGATACCGGCCCGGCGTTGGTCAGTACCACGCGCCAGCGACCGCACAACGCGGGAATCTTGTAGACGCCGGTCAGGCACACCACCGGATTGCGCATCGGGCTCACCGGACCCGCGGGATGCAGGTAGGCGCCAAGGTCGGCAATCCAGTCAATCCGCATCGCGAGAAACTTACCGTCCTTGTCGAGCGCGAGTTCGCCGGTGATGTAGGCGGCGCGGCCGTGCGAATCGGACATGAAAGATTCACTGCGGGTGGAAATCCACTTGATCGGGCGCTTCAGCGCCTTGGCAGCGATCATTGCCGCGGCATATTCAGGATAGGCAATGCTGCGCTGGCCGAAACCGCCGCCGACTTCGCGCGCCATGATTCTGAGTTTTTCCTGTGGCACGCCGGTGTAAGCGGAGAGCTGCATTTTCATCATGTTGATGCCCTGCACCGGCACGTGCAGCGTGTAACCGTCGTTCGCTGCGTCATGAGCCACCAGGCAGGCCCGCGGCTCCATCGGATGGGGAATCACGCGTGTGCAGTCGAGCTTGAGCTTGGTGACGTGCGCAGCCCTGGCGAACGCGGCCTCAACGGCAGCGGCATCCCCGGCCTCCTGCTCGAACACCAGGTTGTCCGGCACGTCGTCATGCAATTGCGGCGCCTTGCCTGAGACGGCCTCTTCGGGCGAGATCACTGCCGGCAGATCTTCGTATTCGACCTCGATCAGTTCCAGCGCGTCCTGCGCCTGCAGCGCGGTCTCGGCGACCACCATCGCCACCATGTCACCAACGAAGCGCACTTTGTCATTGGCCAGAGCCGCTCGGGACGGGAGGCGCGCCTTCATGCCGCCCTTGCCTTCGAAGGTGAGGAAACTCATCGGCTTGACGTAACCCGCCTTGACCGCGTCCTCGCCCGTGTAAACACCGAGCACGCCCTTGGCCTTGCGCGCCGCCGCAACGTCGACCTTGACGATTTTCGCGTGCGCGCGGTCGGCGCGCAGGAAACAGGCGTGCACTTGTTCGGGCAGATTCCAGTCGGACGCATAGCAGCCAGTGCCGGTAATTAGCCGGTAATCTTCCAGACGGGACACATGCGCCCCGCTGACCTCAAACGTGTGATGATGATCCATGATATCCCCCTCGCCGCATGCTGGACAACGCAGCAGCGCGTTCACTCCCGGTTGGAATAGCGGCTAGAATAACCCAAAACCGCGCGCAAAATGCATCGCAAAAAGCATTTTGATTGCCAATAATCGTGTTACGTCGTGGTGCACGCACACGCAGAATACTTCGATACAGTCCATATCGTAAAAACCAATGAAAAAAGACACTCTGCTGACGCACATAGGCCGCAATCCCGCACAGAGCAGCGGCACGGTCAACACGCCAGTGTACCGCACGTCAACCGTGATCTTTTCGGATCTCGCCGCCTACGAAACGCGCGATCCGGACGATTTCAAAAGCATGCGCTACGGCATTCACGGCACACCGACGACATTTGCCTTCGAAGATGCTGTGGCAAAAATGGAAGGTGGCCATCAGGCCGTTGCCGTGCCGTCGGGGCTGGCAGCGATCACCGCCGCGCTGAGTGCGTTCGTGAAGAGCGGCGACCACCTGCTGATGACCGACAGTGCCTACGCGCCAACGCGTATCTTCTGCGAGAAGCAGTTACGCCTTAATGGCGTTCACGTCGAATATTATGATCCGCTGATCGGCGCCGGTATCGAAAAACTGATCCGCCACAACACCAAAGCAGTGTTCTGCGAAGCGCCGGGATCGCTGACCTTCGAGATGCAGGACATTCCGGCAATCGCCGCCGCCGCGCATGCCGGCAACATTCCGGTGCTCGCCGACACCACCTGGGGCACGCCGTATTTCTTTCGTTCGTTCGAGCGCGGGGTCGATGTATCGATCCATGCCGCGACCAAATACATTGTCGGCCATTCCGATGTGCTGATGGGGGTCATCGTCACCAACGAAAAACACTGGCTGCCGGTACGGTACACCGTCGCCGAATACGGATTCTGCGTCAGCCCCGATGACTGCTATCTCGCCCTGCGCGGTTTTCGCACCATCGGTGTACGCATGAAACAGCAAATGGCCAATGCGCTGACGGTCGCGCGATGGCTGCAGACCCAACCCCAGGTGCTGCGCGTGCTCTACCCGGCGCTGGAAAATGACCCCGGTCACGCGATATGGAGGCGTGACTTCGATGGCGCCGCCTCCCTTTTCGGAGTGATCCTAAAGCCCGCAGTTCGTGAAAAGGTCGCCGCCTTCGTCAACGCGCTGCAGCTCTTCGGCATCGGTTCGAGCTGGGGCGGATACGAGAGCCTGGTCACCGCGCCGCACCCGGAGAAAGTCCGTAGCGCGACGCAGTGGAATCCGGGCGGGCCCACCGTGCGCTTCCATATCGGACTCGAAGATCCGGCGGACCTGATCGCCGATCTCGAGCACGCTTTGTCCAGGCTCGGGTAATGAACCGGATGCCCGCCACTATGGTTTAAACTCGGGACGGGGGAGAATGCGGATGCACGTCAGCGCCTTGCGCCGGGAAAATGTCAAAGTCGTTGCGGTCAGCGGCCGCATCGATCACCTGAATGCGGCCGCCTTTTACGTTAAACACGGAACACCTGCGGCTACCGATAACCATGTCTACTTGGGCATCGTCTCTGTCATAGACCGTTCGATTGCGCTGACACACGAACACCGTACCCCACAATATGACCCCTTCGCCAAAGTCTCATCCGCCCATACGAATCCCAATATCGACAAGCGCGAAATCGGCGGACTCGGTGTGCCGCTTATCCTGAGACTGACCGAGCGGGCGCGCTACGCCGCCCTTCCCCAAGGCAACCGGATCACCCTCGTATTCCGTCCGCGCGGACTGATCCCGCATTGATTTTCGAATAACAAGACTAACCATCAACTGGAGGAGCCGTGATACGCAAGCTAAGAACCGAACGTGACAACCAGCAGTGGATGCTCGACCTTGCGCTGAATATGCGCGGGCGCGTACAGAACTTCGAGCGGGACGACATCGAGGTGCCAGCGGGAAAACGTGCACGCAATTACCGCATGTTGCCCAAGGTCTGGCGCGAAGCGGGCGAACGCCACGAGCGGCTGGCAAAACTGGCGCAAGCCAAGGGCGCAAACGCAGCAGCTACGTATCACTATGACCATGCGATCGAGGCTTACCGCATGGCGCAGCATCCGATCTATTTCGACAACCATCCGGTAAAAAAGCGTCTCTACCGCAAACTCTCGGAAATGGTCGACCGCCGCACCCAGACCGCGGACTATCCGATCGAACGCGTCGAGGTGCCTTTCGACGATGGCAAGACGATTTCCTGCCTGCTCCACCTACTGCCCGACCGGCGCAAGGCCCCGGTGGTGATCTACGTCCCGGGGATGGACCAGACCAAGGAAGTGTTCCCCAAGGCGTATCACAACATCGGTCTCGCACGCGGCTTTCACGTACTGGCGATGGACGGGCCCGGCCAGGGTAATTCGAACATGCAGAAAATCCGCTCGGTTGCCGACAATTACGAGCGCGCCGGTGCGGCAGTGATTAGCTACCTGCGGAAACGCCCCGAAGTGGATAGGAACAAGATCGCAATTTACGGAATCAGCATGGGCAGTTACTGGTCGTTGCGGCTGTCGAGCTACGATCACCGTGCGGCGGTGGTAGTGAGCTCGGTAGCTTGCTTCAACCCGAATAACACCATATTTACCCAGTCATCACCACGCTTCAAGCAGATGTTCATGTACATGGCAGGCTATAAAAACGAAGACCGTTTTGACGAGGAAGTCGCCAAGGGCATGACGGTTCGGGGTTACATGGATAGGATCAAGTGCCCGACGCTACTGGTGACCGGCGAGTTTGATCCCCTGTGTCCGCTGGAGGATGCGATCGAGGCCTACGAGGACCTCAGGGTACCGAAAGAAATGTGGGTTTTCGAGAACCAGTACCATCCGCTTTGGAGCATCGCCAATCTCGGCGGCATGGACTGCCACGACTACGTGTTTGACTGGCTGCAGGCGTTCTTCAAGGGGAAAAAGCCGACAAAGCGGGGAAAGATTTCATACATCAGTGAGCACGGCGACGGACCGTGGTCGGATTGCACCTGGACACCGCCAACGGGGCGCGGCCAGGCTTATTTCTGAGACAACCACCCACCAATAAAAACGGCGCTCCACGAAGCGCTGTTTTTTCGGACAACACCCAGAGGCTGGGTTACTTGCTCCGATTTTTTTTCTGCTCTGACTTCCAGATCACGTAGGCGTAGTAGCCGATCAGGCCGACGAATACGCAAGCAAACAAGATCAGCGCCGTTGGATCGGCATCGACCTGCGGGGCGGTCACGGGTGTTTCTTCGTCAACGGCCAGCACGGGAAGAGACATCAGCATTAACGTAATTGCGGAAAACAGTTTTTTCATCGCAAACTTCCAAAATAGGATTAGGGTTCTAGGGCACGACCACTCATCCGGTCTAACCGCAGAATTTCAGCTATGATGTGATTATTGCCTTGCTAAAACCTTACAAAGACTTTCGGGAACCTTACGGAAACCGCCCAGTAGGTCCGGAATCAGCAATAGAAGGGCTTGTCCGGCCTTGTAGCGAGGGGAAACTAGGGCTCAGGCGCTGCAGCCGACGTATGGACATACCGGTAGATGAAGCCAAGTAACACGCATTAATGAGTCTTATAAAATATTAAAGAATGGAAAAACAGCCTAACGGCCTTTGAGTGAGTGTTACCCGCAGGCCGTCCAAATCCTATCCTGCCCTGATAGACGGAGGTTATCAGGCAAAAAAAGGGAAGCGAATTTTTGCTTCCCCTCACATTTGGTAGGCGGTGGGAGATTCGAACTCCCGACCAACGGATTAAAAGTCCGCTGCTCTACCGGCTGAGCTAACCGCCCTAAAAAGGGGCGAATTTTACCCGTGGGGTGATGGCAAGGTCAACCGAATGGCTCTTGTTATTCCTGCATCATGCGCCAGTACTGATATTTCATAGTAGCAGCGGCACCGATGACGATAGCCAGAAAAGTGAGCATTGAGCCGATCGCCAGTGTTGACAAGCCCGTGATGGCCTGTCCCACCGTGCAACCCATCGACAGCACGCCGCCGACACCCATCAATACGCCACCAGCAGCGTGGTTGGCAAAGTCCTTGACGGATACGAACCATTCAATGCGAAAGCTGCGGGTGATCACGGCATACAAGAAAGATCCAGTGATTACGCCGACCAGCGCGACCACCCCGAAATTGATCAGCGTCGTCGTGCTTGGGCTAATTAGGTAACGAACGGTATCGCCCATAGGACTAATGAAGGTGAATGACTGCACCTGAACCCGGCTGGGCACCTGAGTCGAGAATTCAGCGTATTCCTTCCAGGCCTGGCCTAGCGATCCACCGGTCAGGTACCAGCCAGCAATCACCGCTAGCCCAACCACAATCCCGCCAAGTAGATTGTCGAAGCTGCTTCTAAAATCCTCGGAACGGAACACAAAAACAAACAGACTCAGCGCTAGCGCTCCCGCGACAATCGCGTTGAAGGAGCGCGATGGCTGCATACCATACGCTCCTGAAAATACCGCGCCAAGTTCCTGGGAATTCACTCCATAGACAGACAGGTTGATGGTTGTCGCCGAGACCCAGGGATGAAACAATTTTTCGTAAAACGGTGTCCACAACATCAGATAAGCCATGATCGCCGCGATCACCAGCGTTACCAGCGACTTCAGGTTGCCGGCGCCCACACGCACTAGGGTCTTGTTGCCGCAACCGCTGCCGAGAGTCATGCCGATACCAAAAAGCAACCCGCCGACTAGATAGCGTAGCCAGCCAAAATTCTCGGCTCGATACGGGGGAAATGTTTCACCGGACAGGCTGGCCATCCCGGACGACTCAAG